>NZ_JAQWSS010000079.1 GCF_029243085.1 Candidatus Thioglobus sp.
CAAACGATTATTTGTTTAATCTATAATTTAAAATATGAATACTGGAGATAATAAAAAAAGTGCCTTGGTAGGTTACGGCTTTGACGAAAACTTGATGCAAAGTGTCAAGGGGGATGAAGGTCTTAAAGATAGCGTTTATAATCGGGAGCGTACTCAGAGTATCGTTGACGACAATATTGACGAGTTAATGGATGTTATTTTGTTTTTATTGTTGTCAACTGGTATTTATCGAATTGTTATTGGATTAAACAACGGTGAAATTAAAACCTCTTCGGTCTTTGATCCATTTAATGTAGAGATCCATCTGGCTGAAGATTTATTGGTGCCAGATTATGTCTTTGATCATTTTGGCATGATTGCTTTGGATGAAAAAGAAGCCTTAATTAAGCGCTATTATCAAATGCTTGAGCACGATCCTGCATTTGAATATTTATCTGATGAATGGCAGGCAGCATTTCATCAGCGAAACCAAATTATGAAGCAATTGACGGACGAAAGTGAACTCCGTTATATTGTTGAGCATATTCCAGCACTAAGAAATTTAGATGGCTATTATTTGCGCTCAGCAGTGATCAATTTATTTAATTCAACAATTTCTATGTCGTTTAATTGTGATGGAACACAGATTATGTCACACAAGAAATTTAGAGAATTTATCGAAGAATACGTATAGGAAGAGAATATGAAAGTTTTAGTGATTGGCGCTGGTGGACGTGAGCATGCGCTTGCTTGGCAATGTGCCAAATTTGATAATATTGAAGAAGTATTTGTAGCGCCTGGTAACGCAGGCACCGAGTTAGAAGACAAACTGACTAACGTTAATATCGGTGTCGAAGATATTGATAGCTTGATCAAGTTTGCCAAAGACAAACAAATTGATATTACCATTGTTGGCCCAGAAGCGCCACTAGTTATTGGTGTTGTTGATCGTTTTCAAGAACAGAACCTAGCAATTTTTGGTCCGACTGAAGCCGCATCACAACTGGAAGGCTCAAAAGCTTTCTGTAAAAATTTTCTTGATAGAAATAATATTCCAACAGCTTATTACGATGTGTTTACTGAAGTGGATGCTGCTGTTAGTTATGTACAAGAAAAAGGCACACCTATTGTCATTAAGGCAGATGGTCTGGCGGCCGGTAAGGGTGTGATTATTGCCCATACCCAAGCCGATGCGGTGACTGCTATTAATGATATGCTAGAAGGTAATCGCTTTGGTGAAGCAGGGTCACGCGTGGTCATTGAAGAATTTTTAGCAGGTGAAGAGGCGAGTTTCATTGTCATGGTTGATGGTAAAAATATTTTGCCAATGGTGACATCTCAAGATCATAAGGCTCGTGACAATGACGATAAAGGTCCGAATACAGGCGGCATGGGTGCATATTCACCAGCACCAATTGTGACTGATGAAATTTTCCAAGATGTTATGGACAAGGTAATTCAGCCAACGGTTGACGGTATGGCGGCAGAAGGCAATGCTTACACTGGATTTTTATACGCTGGATTGATGATTGATGAACTAGGAAACTCAAAAGTTTTAGAATATAACTGCCGTTTTGGAGACCCTGAAACTCAGCCTATCATGATGCGTCTTAAGTCCAATTTGGCTGAGCTGTGTTTACTAGCTACTCAAGGAAATCTTGTTGAAGCTAATATTGAATGGGATCAGCGCTCAGCAATGGGCGTTGTATTGGCAGCTAATGGCTATCCTGATGCCTATCCTTCAGGTGAGGTTATTGGTTTGCCAATAGACAGCAAGGATGCCAAGGTGTTTCATGCTGGCACTAAAATGGATGGCGACACTGTTGTTAGTAGTGGTGGACGTGTGTTGTGCGCTACAGCATTGGGTGCTAATACAAAAGAGGCGCAAACAAATGCTTATGCACTTTTAAAGAAAATTGACTGGCCTAGTGCTTATTATCGGACTGATATCGGCTTTAAAGCATTTAAGTGATTGTTGTTGGGGTTGATGAGGCGGGCCGTGGTCCGCTGGTAGGCTCGGTTGTTGCTGGTGCAGTTGTTCTTCCAGCTAATTTTGACTTGCCTGAACTTACTGATTCTAAAAAGCTCAGCGAAAAAAAACGTGAAACACTTTATGAGTTAATTACCGCTCAGTGCCATTGGGCAGTGGGAGAGGCAAGTGTCGAAGAAATTGATGAGATCAACATTTTGCAAGCCACCATGTTGGCTATGCAGCGAGCTGTAACAAACTTAAATATAAAATATGATCGAGTGTTGGTAGATGGTAATCGCTGCCCTGACTTGTCTGATTGTACCGCAATTGTTAAGGGTGATTTAACCGAGCCAGTTATTTCTGCAGCATCAATTATTGCCAAAGTGACGCGTGATCGACAAATGCTGATGTTAGATAAGCAATATCCTCAATATGGTTTTGCACAACACAAGGGTTACGCGACCAAGATGCATCTCGAGGCGCTAGAGATGCACGGCGCACTAAAAGAGCAGCACCGATTGTCATTTGCCCCTATTCGAAGTTTGACCAGTTAGTAGGGCGTTCCTTCAACATTGCCACCCAATGCTCTAAGCTCTTGTTTTAATTTAGCTTTTTGAGCATCTAATTCAGCTTGTTTTTGCTTGAGTGTAAACTCCTTTTGCTTGGTCAACTCTCTTTGTCTATCGCGTTCAATCTCCGCAGCGGGACGCGTTTTTAAATAATTAAAAAGCTTAACTACTTTTTTTACACCTTTAGCTCTAGTAGCGGCCTTTACAGCGCTAATAGCCTCACGTTGGGTTACTGCACCCATTAAATAAACTGTTTGATTTTCAGTCATAACACGAACGTGAGTTGGATGAAACACCTCTTGGTCATGGAATAATGCTTCAACCTGAAGTGTGATAGCTGAGTCTTTAGCTCTGCTTAATAAACCACTGCTTGGACCTATTGTCACTTCGTTAAATACCTGAATAATTTGTGCATCTTGGAGTTGTGCTTGGTTAATTGCGTAGTTACGCACTGCATCACTTGGAACTTCGCCAGTGACTAGTACATTTTTGTCATAGACCATAAAATTTAAATGCGCTTCATCAAGTGCGACATCAGTACTTGGCCATGCGAACAGTTTAAAGGCAATTGTTCTATCATCTAACACCTCTCCTGCAGTTCGTCTGTCATTGGTTACAGTGATAGCTGTACCCACAGTCGTGGCGCTGTGGATCGCAGGTAAACAACCGGTTAGCAGAAATGAGTTAATAATAAGAAAAGTTAATAAAAAGATTTTTTTCATAAGTAATTAGCCCTCAAAGGCGTCTTGAATCCAGGTAATTTTAGGATATTTTAAATCAGATTCTACGCCGATTACATCGAACCGACAGATAAAATTGTCAAACTCACTTTGCTGTTGTAAATAGTGATTGGCAGTACGAATTATTTTGGCTTGTTTGGTTGAGTCCACACTGTCGATGGCCGATCCAAATAAGCTATTTTTTCGATAACGAACTTCAACAAAAACCAATATTTGTTCGGTTTTATCGAGCATAATAATATCTATTTCACCACCTTTGGTAAGATAATTTTGTACAATTAGCGTTAGCCCTTGCTGAGTAAGATATTTCAGCGCAATACTTTCTGCTTGATTGCCCACTTGCCTCTTAAAACTATACATGACCGGAATACTTTATATTGTTGCCACTCCTATTGGAAACTTAGATGATATCACCTTTCGAGCTATTGAAATACTGAAAAACGTGGATGTTATTTTGGCAGAAGATACGCGCCACTCCAAACGCTTGCTCAATCATTATGATATTAATACTCCTTTGCGTGCATTTCATGAGCATAATGAAACGCAAAAATCTGCAGATGTAATCGACGCACTGATAGCGGGGCAAAGTTTGGCACTCATCAGTGATGCAGGAACGCCACTTATTAGCGACCCTGGCTATGTGTTAGTACGTACAGCTAAACAGGCTGGTGTTGTTGTATCACCCATTCCTGGCCCGAGTGCGATGATTAGCGCCATGAGTGCTGCTGGTATTGCAACAGATCGATTTGGGTTTTTTGGTTTTTTGCCTAATAAAAAAGTGGCCAGAATGAAAGCTATTCAGGCTATTGCCCATATTGAGCAAACAGTTATCTTTTATGAATCGCCTAAACGAATATTAGATTGCACTAAAGACTTATTGAGCGTGCTTGGTGATCAGCGTATTGTGTGTTTAGCCAAAGAGTTGACCAAGTCATTTGAAACCATAAAAACTGACACCTTACCAAATTTACTGGGGTATTTAAACGAAGATGCAGCTCATCAAAAAGGTGAGTTTGTGATTTTAATATCGGCTATTGATAAAGATAATAAAATAGCAGGTGAGGAGCAGTTAGATAAAGTATTGCCAATCTTGTTGAGTGAGATGGGTACATCAAAGGCAGCTAAGTTAGCAGCTAAGATCACCGGTATTGATAAAAAATATTGCTATCAGAGAGCAATAGAATTGTAAGGATTAAGCATGGATTTTTATAGCCGACACATTTTCTTTTGTAACAATCAGCGTAAAGATGGCGGGTCTTGTTGCTCTCAGTTGGGTGCCAAG
>NZ_JAQWSS010000090.1 GCF_029243085.1 Candidatus Thioglobus sp.
GGTGTTACCACAGTTGAAAAGCTTAAGAACAACCGTCCTTATGTGGTTATCGGCGCTTTTATTTTGGGCATGTTATTAACGCCACCAGACATCATCTCACAAACATTGATCGCCATTCCAATGTGGCTATTGTTTGAAGCTGGGCTTATATTTGCACCACTATTTATACGTAAAGAAAACAACTTAGAGTCAAATGACATTGATCCAGATAATAATCCCGATCAGCCGTCAAAGAAAACTACCAAAGAAGAAGAAAAAGAAGATTGGAATGATGACGAATTTGACGCTGAAATGGATAAAATTGATGCTGAATTTGAAAAGCTAGAAAACGACAACCTATCAAACAAAAAATCTTAAATTGTTATTGGCTAACCAAGTAGTTCAAACGCATTAATAACACTTTCAGCCACCTCAACAATACGCCTATTCTTATCCATAGCCATCTTGCGTAATGATTGATACGCCTCATCTTCATTAACATTTTTATGCTTCATTAATAAACCTTTAGCCTTTTCAACAGCTTTACGTTCAGATAATTGATTTCGTGTCGCGTCCAACTCATCTTTAAGCGCTTGGAATTCTCTAAATCTAGCCATTGCAACGTCAATAATTGGCTGAACACGATCCTCTTCAAGACCATCAACAATATACGCATTAACACCGGACTTAATAGCGGAGTTAGCCATATCTGTATCAGATTCCTCTGTAAACATTACTATAGGCTTTGGCTTTGTTTTATTAACATCAGTTAGATTTGCAAATACTTCGGTATCTGGAATATCTGCATTAATAATTACCACGTCTGCATGTGTCAATTCATTACTATCTTGCAATTGTGAACTGTTAGTCATACGGCAAATAACATCATGACCCTTATCTTGAAGTGCCCTTCTTAGCATTGCAGAACGCCCTGCATTTTCGTCAATTAAAATAATTTTAAGTGCTATACCCATAAATTTTGCTCTAGTCTGAAATTTTATTAATAATATTTTACTAGGATCCTTAGTATATAGACAAACTAAAAAATTAAAGTTTATATAGTCAATATAATGAAATTATATAAGCAAAAAAAACCCCGCTAATAAGCGGGGTTCTAATATAGATTAGATTTTTACTCTAGAATTATTTTTTAAATTCCGGATATGCTTCTAAACCACATTCAGCTATATCAGCACCAGAGTATTCTTCTTCCTCTGAAATTCTAACACCCATTATAGCTTTAAGAGCTAGCCACAGAACTAAAGACGTACCAAACACCCATACAAAAATTGTACCTGCGCCAGCCAACTGACCTGTGAAAGAAACTCCAGAGTTAGTTAAAGGTACAGCTAATAAACCCCATAAACCAACAACACCATGAACAGAGATCGCACCTACTGGATCATCGATCTTAAATGTCTTATCTAACATATTGATTGAGAATACAACAAGAACACCACCTACAGCACCAATTAGAGTTGCTTCTAAAGCTGTTGGTGTATCCGGTCCAGCTGTAATTGCAACTAGACCCGCTAAAGCACCATTTAATGCCATAGTAAGATCCGCCTTGCCCCATAACAACTTGACTAACAATAATGCTGCAATTACACCACCAGCAGCAGCTGCATTTGTATTTAAGAACACCATTGCTACAGCATTAGCACTCTCTTTACTAGCCATTGCTAATACTGATCCACCATTAAAACCGAACCAACCCATCCAAAGTATAAATACTCCTAAAGTAGCTAACGGAATTGATGATGCAGCAAATGGTGTCATAGCTTTTACTCCACCACTAGAACTAAATCTACCTGCTCTTGCTCCAAGCACAATTGCACCTGCTAAAGCGGCGGCACCACCTGCAGCATGTACTAACGTTGAGCCAGCAAAATCTGAAAATCCAGCAGCTGATAACCATCCGCCACCCCACTGCCAACCCATTTCAATTGGATAAATAATTCCAGTTAAAATTGCAGCAAACAAAAAGAAAGGCCATATTTTGATTCTTTCAGCTAATGTTCCTGATACAATTGAAACTGTTGTAGCGCAAAAAACCATTTGGAAAAACC
>NZ_JAQWSS010000103.1 GCF_029243085.1 Candidatus Thioglobus sp.
TGTTATTTCTTACATGAATGAGTTTGCTCACCCTCTTAATGACTTGCTCATGGGTGATATTTTTACTCAAATGCGACAAGATATCAAAAAAATTCATGCAACTCATCGAAATGTTCGTCTTTTTGTAGCTACTCACATGCACGCTGGTGATGGTAATGTCCATACTAACATTCCAGTTCATTCTCACAATACTGAAATGTTAGAAAAAGCAGAATTAGTGGTAGATGACATTATGCTATTAGCTGCGAATTTGGGTGGTGTTATTTCAGGAGAGCATGGTATTGGCTTAACTAAATATCAATATCTTTCTGCTGAATTTAAACGTGAGTTTGAACAATACAAAGCTGAAATTGATCCCAATAACCATTTCAACAAAGGCAAGCTCATGCCAGGTAGTGGCCTTAATGGCGCCTTTACCCCGTCATTGCACTTGGTAGAGCAAGAAGCTTTAATTCTTGAGAGTAGTGAGATTGGCGAAATTAACGATATGGTCAAATCTTGTTTACGTTGTGGAAAATGCAAGGATGTTTGCACTACGCACGTCCCAGAAGCTAATCTTTTGTATTCTCCACGTGATAAGATTATTGGTACAAACCTTATTTCAGAAGCCTTCTTGTATGAAGAACAAACTAGACGTGGCGTTTCACTGAATCATTTTGTTGAGTTAGATGATGTTGCGGATCATTGTACGATTTGTCATCGTTGTGAAAAACCATGTCCTGTCGATATTGATTTTGGTGATGTTTCCATTAAGATGAAATCAATCTTAATTAAACAAAATAAGCGACGCTCTAATATTGCCGCTAAAATGTCTTTGGCTTATTTGAATACCACCAAGCCTTGGAAAATCAATATTGCTAAAAAATTATTAATTGACACTGGCTACAAGGCTCAAAATATTGCCTCAAGATTGGCTAAACCTTTTTTAAATAAACAACCTAACAAAACGGTTGGCAAGCCAAGTATGGCTATCGAACTAACAACCCTACTCGACAAGCCGTTACCAACAGATACAAGCCTAAAACCAATGCGAGATCTTTTGGGTATTCATGATACAACTAGCGTTCCAATTTTGTCACATCCTGAAAAATCTAACGCTGATTCGCCAAGTGTCTTTTACTTCCCAGGTTGTGGCTCAGAACGCCTTTACTCTCAAATTGGTCTTGCTACAATCGCACTACTTTATCATCAAGGGGTTAAAGTGGTTCTGCCGCCTAGTTATTTGTGCTGTGGTTATCCACAAAGGGCAAGTGGCGATGAAGCCAAGAGTACCGAGATTTCAACGGATAATCGCGTCTTATTTCATCGTATAGCTAACACATTAAACTATTTAGATATCAAACATGTGTTAACGTCATGTGGCACTTGCATTGATCAACTGATGACTTATGAGTTGGGTGATATCTTCAAAGATTCCACTCTGAGCGATATTCATGAATACTTACTCGAACAAAACGTGACTTTAGAGGCCAGTGATGAGCAATATCTCTACCATGCACCTTGCCATGATCCAATTAAATCTGATGAATCTAGCACGGTTATTTCAAAAATTGTCAATAGCGAAGTGATTGATAATGATCGTTGTTGTGGTGAAGCGGGTACATTTGCTGTTGCCAGACCAGATATTGCTAAACAGACCAAATTTAGAAAAGAGGCAGAGATTAAAAAAGACTTGGCCACCATTGCTACAACTGATAAGCCAGTCAAAATGCTTACCACTTGCCCAGCATGCAGGCAAGGCTTGGCTCGCTACCAACACACAACCAATATAGAGCCAGTATATCCAATTGAGCTAATTGCTGAACAGCGCTTAGGCCAAAACTGGAAAGAAGACTTTATTAAATCAGTTCAAATCGAAAAAATTTTATTATAAAATGACTTTTAGACATTCTGTCTAAAACTTGAGAAGAAAAGACACATTGGAGATCAATATGAAAGGAATATTAGTAGCGACAATTGCAACATTGTCATTAGGTGTATATGCCGGAGCTCAGCAAATTGCTGACACTTTTAACAATTCTACGACACCCTCAGAATTAGTTAAATCTGGCTGGGCAGCCAATAGTGGCGATAAGGGTTATAAAGTTTTACAAATAATTGTAAAGGATTCTGATAAAGCAGCAGAATTACATATAGATAAAAATGGCAAAGCAATTGCAGCCTTTGACAATGCCAAAACACAAACACTTAACTCTGATGTTGACTATAAAATGATTGCAACACTTGAAGACTGGGCTGATATGGGTACAGGAAAATCGGGTCCAATGTATCACATGACATTTGGTGGTCTGTCATTCGAAGGTCCAATGAGTGAAGCTATGAATAATATGGGTCCATTCGCCTCATTCTTAACAAATATTGGTACAAATATTC
>NZ_JAQWSS010000109.1 GCF_029243085.1 Candidatus Thioglobus sp.
AACTAAATTATCATTTTTAAAAGGAATGCCTCGAAGATCACTAGGTTCCATCTGTGAAAGTCGAATATCAATAATATTGACATTATGCGCTGTGGCTACTTGGGAAATTATTTGAGATTTTCCAATACCAGGGGCACCCCACAACATAACTGGCGTGTGATGACCTTCAAATACTGATTCAAACTCTTGGGTAAGGATTTTATTAACTTGCTCTGGACGCATAATGACTTGAAAATATGAAAAGTGGCTATATTCTACCGTAATAGAAGATAAAATCACATAATATGACTACTACTAATATTACCTCTGAAGAACTATGGAATTTTCCTTGTGATTATTCTGTTAAAGTATTTGGCAAAACTTGTGATGAGTTGCATGCAACAGTACGCACTATTGTCGAGCGTTATACTGATGAAATCCATCCAGACAGCATTACTACCAAGCAAAGCTCAAAAGGCGGCTATGTATCTATCACGCTTAAAATTATTGCAACTAGCAGAGCACAGTTAGACAGTATCAATCAAGACCTGCAGGATTGCAAGTTAGTTGCTTACGTGCTTTAAACTTATATGAACATTGTTGAACTAGGTCATCAAGATTATTTGACTACCTGGCAATCCATGAAAGAATTTACTGATACACGCACATCTGAGAGTGAGGATGAACTTTGGATTGTTGAACACCCAAGTGTCTTTACTCAAGGCATTGCTGGCAAATCCGAACATGAGCTTAATATTAACAATATTCCCTTAATCAAAACCGATCGAGGCGGTCAAGTAACTTACCATGGTCCCGGTCAATTAATCATATATTGCTTAATAGATTTACAAACTAAAGGCTTTGGTATTAAAAAGATGGTGTCCATTCTTGAAGAGTCTGTCATTCAATTATTAAAATTTTATAGTATTGATGCACAACTTAAGCCTGGTGCACCCGGTGTATACGTCAACCAAAGTAAAATCGCTGCGCTTGGTTTAAAGGTTAAACAGGGAAAAACCTATCATGGGTTAAGTGTCAACATAGATATGGATTTGCAACCCTTTGCACAAATTAACCCTTGTGGATACCCAGGATTGCAAGTAACACAATTAAGTGACTTAGCGGATAATGATGTTTCTTTGTCGCAAGTTTCAAAACAATTGACCCAATTAATCATTACAAATATTAATCAGCATGAATAACACCTCAAGTGAGCAAGAAATCGAAATAAAAAGTCTTAAGGGTGAATCAAAAGTATCGCGCCTAAAGATTAAGCCAGATGCACAACGTGCACCGCTACGCAAACCTAATTGGATTCGTATTAAGCATCCTAGTGGCTCAAAAGTGGATAAGTTAAAAAAAACTTTAAGAGAGCAAAAATTATTTACCGTTTGTGAAGAAGCCCAATGTCCTAACTTAAGTGAGTGTTTCAATCATGGTACAGCTACCTTTATGATCATGGGCCAAATTTGTACGCGTCGCTGTCCTTTCTGTGACGTGGCTCATGGCAAGCCCAAAGCACTAGACAAAGATGAACCACAGCATTTAGCAGAAACTATTGAAAAAATGCAGCTTAAGTATGTAGTAATCACCTCAGTAGATCGTGATGATCTGCGTGACGGTGGTGCTGAACATTTTAAACAATGTATTGATCAAGTTAGAGCACGCACACCAAAAGTTAAGATTGAAATCTTAACGCCAGACTTTAGAGGAAGAGTAGACAAGGCGCTTGAGGTGTTTGAAACTTGTCCGCCTGATGTTTTTAATCACAATCTTGAAACGGTACCAAGCCTGTATCCAAAAGTACGCCCTGGTGCAAGTTATGAATACTCGCTAGAGCTATTGAAAGCTTTTAAAAAACAACATCCTGAGGTGACAACAAAATCAGGCTTAATGCTAGGCGTCGGTGAAAGTGAAAAACAAGTTATCGATGTACTCAAAGATTTAAGAGCACATAATGTAGACATGTTAACTCTAGGTCAGTACTTACAGCCGAGTAAGCATCATCTGGCAGTTGAAGCATATATCCACCCAGAACAGTTTGAAAAATATAAAGTGATTGCAACCGAACTTGGCTTTACTCAAGTGGCTAGTGGACCAATGGTTAGATCGTCTTATCATGCAGATCTTCAAGCTGCTGGGGAAGCTATTAGCTAACTTATCAATTAACTAAAATTTAGACAAAAAAAATACCGACTAAATGTCGGTATTTTTTTGTCCCACTCTTTTTTATTCGAATGGTCAGATTAAAACTGATTAACTAAACATCATTTTTATCTTCTTTCTTTAACAAGCCATTTGTATCAATTTTATCATCAGCTGCTTCTTGCGCATCCTCGATATCATCAGATTTTTTAGCTTTTTTAGTTAGTGCGGTTTTAATCCAGTTTTTAGGATCATTATCTTGCTTTGCAGCGTTAGGTTTCTTTTCCTTAACAATGTTGTACTTAGCATCAGCGTCTGCATCACCAGGAAGGAGACCCATACTAACAGCAATGTTACGACAAGACTCCTCACCAGCAGATAAAATTCCTAGTGGAATAACAATCAAAGTCAAGATTGTCGAAATCAAGACACCAAATAATAACGAGATCGCCATACCTTGGAAAATTGGATCTGACAAAATAACACTAGATCCACCAACCAAAGCAAATGCAGTAATCATAATTGGTCTGGTACGTGAAGAACAAGAGTTAATCACAGCATCAAAGAAAGGCATACCTTTGGCATATTCTTGAACCGTAAAGTCCACCAATAAAATTGAATTTCGCACAACAATTCCAGCTAAAGCAATCCAACCAATCATTGATGTCGCTGTAAATTCAGCATTTAATAACCAATGACCTGGAACGATACCCAATAGAGTTAACGGAATTGGTGCCATAATTACAGCAGGAATAATAAAGTTTCCAAACTGCCACACTACCAACATATAAATTACCACCAGTGCCACACCAAACGCCATACCCATGTCTCGGAATGTTTCATAGGTAACAGTCCATTCGCCACCCCATTCAAATCCTGGAATGGTTTGATCTACTGGTGGACCTAGATATTCACCTTGTAACTGTGTACCGTCAAGAGTCTGATATCGTAGCAACAAATCATCGACTGCAAACATCGCGTAAATTGGCGCACTTAAACGACCAATTGGCTCGCCTAATACATACTCAACATCCGCTAAATCTTTATGATAGATCAAATCATCTTGTTTCTTATAGCTAAATGAGCCCAATTCAGAAATTGGAATCATGCCACCATGTTGCGAAGGAACAGGCAATTGAGTTAAGTATGATAACTGCGAGCGCTTAGTTAAAGGAACTTGCAAACAAATACGTGAGGGTTCTAATGCGTTTTTTAGACGAATTGTGCCTACGTTAAAGCTACTCATAGCCATCGCCAATGTCTCTTTAACAGTCATAACACTAACGCCAAATCTAGAGGCTTTAGCTGTATCTACTTGGAAATCAATCACAGGGTATTCATCCCGCATTAGATTATCAATATCTGTCATAGTGCCTGACTCAATAAACAACTCTGTCAAATCGTTAGCAAGCTTACGACGATTTTCTTTATCTGGTCCGTATACTTCAGCAACAACTGGTCTAAGTACCGGAGGGCCAGGCGGCATCTCTACCACAGAGTAATCTGCACCCGCATCTTCAGCAATTGTTCTAATCAGTTCACGTGCTTCTAATGCTATTTCATGACTAGATCGAGTTCGATCGGATTTCTCTGCCAATTGAATTTGTAACTCACCAACCGAAGAAGATTGACGTAAGTATGAGTGTCTAACTAGACCATTAAAATCAAACGGTTTAGCCGTACCTGAATAAGCTTGAATATCCACCACTTCTGGAACGTTGCGGAGTTTTTGTGCCATCAAATGCAACGTTGAAGCTGTGCTTGATAATGCTGTTCCATCTGGCATATCGAGTACAACACCAAATTCTGATTTATTATCTAACGGTAACATCTTAACTGGCACTGCTGTCGTATAGAACATTGACATTGCCATAAAAAATACAATTACTAGACCAATTAAAAAGCTCCAGCCATAACTAGCTTTATTAAATAGTGCCGAAATTGTTGAATGATAAAAAGCATACATTACCTTTGCTTCTTTTTCTTCCTTCTCATGCATCTTATGCAGCACACTTAGTGGCGGCACTAATTTCATAATAAAGTATGGAGTAAATACAAAGGCTGCAAATAACGAAAACATCATTGCTACAGAACCAAGTACTGGAATTGGTGCCATATACGGCCCCATCATGCCACTCACTGCTGCCATCGGCACTAGCGCTGCAACAACGGTAAATGTTGCTAGAATAGTAGGGTTTCCTACTTCACGAACGGCGTCAATTGCTGTACCTATACTAATTTTATTATCAAT
>NZ_JAQWSS010000001.1 GCF_029243085.1 Candidatus Thioglobus sp.
AAATATTGATAAACTTAATGCTGCCGATGAAGCGCCAGAATCAGCAACAGCATTAGTTGGTGAGATGAAAATTTTAATCCCTTTAGCAGGCTTAATCGACAAAGAGCAAGAAGTGGCACGCTTGAACAAAGAAATTGAAAAACTAGACAAGCAAAGAATGCAATTTGAAGGCAAGTTAAACAATGAGAAATTTGTCTCTGGTGCGCCAGAAGCTATCGTTAACGTAGAACGTGAAAGACTAGCTGCAACCTTAAGCGCTATCAGTGATCTAAATGATCAGTTAGACAAAATATCAAGCTTATAAAATATGAAACTGAAGTATATAACAAGCATACTACTACTAACAAGCACACTTGCTAGTGCACAGTCGTTTGTTTATATTACAGATAAGGTTGACATCCCCATGAGGGCAGATAAAACTTTTGATAAAAACATTGTTCGTTCGCTTTCATCAGGTACAAAATTATCGATTTTGCAAGCAACTGAAGATGGCTGGACTCAAGTTAAATTCGAAGACTCAACTGGTTGGATTATTTCTCGTTATTTGTCCAATAATCCGCCTGCTAGAGTTCAATTAGAAAAACTTAGACAAACTTACAGTGCCAACAAATTGTTAATTAATAAGCTAGCTAAAAGAAAAACAGAGCTTGAAACTGAAGTTCAAGCTTTAAAAGTTAAAAATACCAAGCTGTCTATTCAAACTAGCAAATCTAAGTCTGAAAAAGCACATATTGAGCAAGTTTATAAAGACGCTTTAAAATTAGAACACTCTAATGAAAAACTAATGACTTCTAATTTACAATTAAAGGCTGAAATTCAACTACTTAAAAACAACACAACCGCTACTGAAGAATCTAGTTCTAGAAACTGGTTTATCACAGGCAGTTTTGTCCTATTCTTTGGAATCTTAATTGGCTTTATTTTTCCAAACTTTGTTAACCGCAGGAGATATTAAATGAACTTACTAAAAACAGCACTAACATTTGACGATGTTTTATTAGTACCGGCACACTCAACTACCATGCCTAAAGAAGTAAGTATGGTGACCAAACTAACCAAAAATATTACACTTAACACGCCAATTCTTTCTGCGGCAATGGATACTGTTACCGAAGCAAAATTGGCCATCACAATGGCTCAAGAAGGTGGCATTGGTATTATTCATAAAAATATGTCGGTTGAAGAGCAAGCTAATGAAGTTCGTAAGGTTAAACGCTTTGAGTCTGGCATTATTCGTGAACCTATTACAATTACCTCTACAGCAACTGTTAAAGATGTATTTGATTTACAGCAACAACATAAAATTTCAGCCCTTCCTGTGGTTGACGGCAACACCATTGTTGGCATGATTACTGGCCGCGATGTACGTTTTGAAACACATCTTAATGAGACGGTTGCAAATTTAATGACGCCTCAAGAAAAATTAATTACCGTTACAGAAGGTACAGATATATCTGAGGTCAGAGCACTTCTACAACAACATCGTATTGAACGTGTTGTTATTACAGATGATCAGTTTGAACTTAAAGGCATGATTACGGTGCGTGACATTCAAAAATCAACTGACTACCCTAATGCTTGTAAAGATGAGCAAGAGCAATTGCGCGTTGGTGCGGCCGTTGGTGTAGCTGCAGGCACTGGTGAACGTATTGATGCATTGGTAGAAGCCGGTGTTGATGTAATTGTAATAGATACAGCTCATGGACACTCTCAAGGTGTGATTGATCGTGTAAAGAAAACTAAAAGCAAACATCCTCAACTAAACATTATTGCTGGTAATATCGCTACTGGCGCTGCTGCACTTGATTTAGTTAAGGCGGGCGCTGATTGTGTAAAAGTAGGCATTGGACCGGGTAGTATTTGTACTACTCGTATTGTTTCTGGTGTTGGCGTTCCACAAATTACTGCAATTTCTGATGTTGCAGAGGCGTTAGAAGGTACTGGCGTTCCTTTAATCGCTGATGGTGGTATTCGCTATTCAGGTGACATTGCCAAAGCTTTTGCTGCTGGTGCATATTGCGTAATGCTTGGTTCAATGCTTGCTGGTACCGAAGAATCTCCAGGCGAAATTGAATTATTCCAAGGTCGTGCTTATAAATCTTACCGTGGCATGGGTTCTATTGGCGCCATGAATCAAGCACATGGCTCTTCAGATCGTTATTTCCAGTCTGATTCAAAAGCAGACAAACTAGTACCTGAAGGGATTGAAGGACGTGTCGCATTTAAAGGATCGATTCGCCCTATCATTCACCAAATGGTCGGTGGCGTTAGATCATCTATGGGCTACACAGGTTGTGAAACTTTAGAAAAGATGCGTTCAGTTGCTGAATTTGTTCAAGTAACCTCAGCAGGAATGGTTGAATCACACGTTCATGACGTTTCAATAACGAAAGAAGCGCCAAATTATCACCAATAATAACAAAACTTTATTTAGGGCTCTCTTGATATGCAGTTAATTGGTAAATATCAAAATCCAGGCTACGAAGCAGTAGCTGACAGTGTCATGGATTTCTTTGAACGTCGCCAAGATCTACAACGTCCAGGAGTAGCCTTCGGCTCTGGTGGTAGTAATGCAGAACCAGCTAAAGTATCAACAGATATTAGTCTCGTTGCACTTAATAATTCTGACCCTGAAAAATTTGCTTTATCAAATCTGATTGTACGAGGTGTTTCAGCAGGCCTAGAACGTTACTTGCAAGAACGACCTTTGTTTCGTCAGGTTTGCCCTGAACAAGAATTATTTGTAATGCCTATTTTTAATCTACAACGATATGCGCCAGGTGAAGGCTTTAAACAATGGCACTGTGATTGGACCATTTGTGATGAGCTAACAGAGCCTGGAAATCGTGTTTTAGCTTGGATCTTGTATTGTGATTCTGTAGAAGAAGCTGGCACTGAATTTCACTGGCAAGAACATCATGAAGCAGCAGAGCGAGGAAAATTAATTATCTTTCCTGCCTCCCCTTCTCATATTCATCGTGGTCGTGTCAATAACGAACTCAGTAAAACAATTGCTACTGGGTGGATTAATGCTGGTTCACGTGAGGGTTTCTTAAAACGACTATCCTAATTCAAAAAGCAACAATACCAAGCAAGTTAGTTACTCAATTTTTTAATTAAAAAAATCTGGATATCTTGTATATATAGTTGCAATTGATGGTAATTATGACTAACAAGGCATCACTTTGATTCACTTTGGAAAAATTTCTCAGCAAGAGTTTTTAGCTAATTATTGGCAGAAAAAGCCATTACTAATTAAACAGGCAATTCCTAATTTTATCTCTCCGATTGAACCTGATGATTTGGCAGGCCTATCACTCGAAGAGGAGTTCGAATCACGTCTCATTACTGGCGCTATTGATAATCAACAATGGACATTAACCAATGGCCCGTTTTCAGAATCTGATTTCTTAAACCTTCCAGAAAAAGACTGGACCTTGCTAGTACAAGGCGTAGATAGATTTATTCCTGAAGTTGAAGCACTAATCAATCACTTTGATTTTATTCCGCGTTGGCGCTTTGATGATGTGATGATTTCTTATGCCACTCAGGGTGGCAGTGTAGGCCCTCATTTTGATTTCTATGATGTATTTTTACTTCAAGGCAGTGGTAGACGTCGCTGGCAATTAAGTAGTAATAATTGCAATATTGATAACTATTTAGAAAATGTACCGCTGAGAATTATGAATCAATTCACGCCAGATCAAGAGTTTGATGTAGAACCAGGCGACGTTTTGTATGTGCCACCTAAAGTGGCACACCATGGTATGAGTTTGAGTGATGATTGCACAACTTTATCATTCGGTTATCGATCTTATTCTGCTAAAGAGATGTTTAACGCAACGCCAATAGACCAAGAAAATAATTATTATCTCGACCCGGTGTGGAACGCTTGTGACGCCCCTGCCTTTATTCCAGATTCTGCCATTCAAATGGCCAACAGAACCTCCGAAATCAATGCCCTAGACTTCTCCAAATTTGTTACCAAGCTTGACACCTTGGATCAAAAAATACTACAGCAATTTGAGTATGAGCAACTAGAGTTAATCTTTAATCCTAATGCCACTTATCAACTACATGCAGTTTGTAAAATTGCATATACAGAAATCAATAATGCAACACATTATTTTTTAAACGGTAATTTATTAGATGTTGGTGGCATAGATGACAATTGTTTAAAAGATTTATGCAATCTTAGAAATTTGAGTGCTGCTAGCAATTTAGACTTATCCAAATTGCTATTTGACTTACACCTTGTGCAAGAAATTTAATTAGTTCTATGCCTATTTACATCGTGTTTTTATCTGTTGTTGCAATTTGGTCAACCACGCCGCTTGCAATTCAGTGGTCAACTTTAGGCTCTAGCTTTAGCTTTAGTGTTGCCAGTAGAATGTTAATAGGCTTGATTCTTTGCATGCTATTATTACTGATTAAACGACAATCACTACCTTTACATAAGCAAGCTTTAATCAATTATTTGTATGCTGGTGCTGGAATCTTTGTCACTATGAGTTTAGTCTACTATTCAGCGCTGAGCATCCCATCAGGGTTGATTTCTGTTGTTTTTGGCTTGACCCCTATTATCACTGGTGTCTTTGCATTAATCCTACTTAAGGATAAGTTTTTCTCAATGAGTAAAATGACTGGCCTTTTGTTAGGGCTTTCAGGACTGTTTATTATCTTTAAGCATTCGTTTACTTTCGCTGAAACGTTAGTGGTAGGCCTTGCTAGTGTCACATTAGCCATGGCATTTCAATCATATATTTCGGTCAAGCTTAAGCAAATAAATGCACATACATCGGCTTTAGAAACCACCACTGGTGCTCTTATGGTTAGTGTACCTTTATTTATGATGACTTGGATATTGTCAGGTGCAAGCATTCCAGACACCAGTCTAGTAGCCGCCCTATCGATTGGCTATTTAGCTATTTTTGGTTCAGTGATTGGATTTATGTCTTACTATTACTTAATTAAACACTCGAGCGTTAGAGTGGTTGGCATTGTGCCTTTGATTACGCCTGTTTTTGCCCTTATTCTTGGATCCACACTCAATCATGAGCAATTAACATTGACCCAGCTTAGCGGCATTGCCTTGGTACTGTTCGGATTAGCAATATACGAATACGGTGAAAAGGCATTAAAAAACCGCCTATAAGGCGGTTTTAAGGATTATTTTCGGCTTAGCACTGGTGAGTCAAACTTCAAACCCTCCCATCCATATGTCATGAAGTTACGAATATTTCCGTGTGAATCGCTCTCCGGTGTGTCAAGCACTTCTTGATAATATTGACCAAAGCAATGTAGTGTCTCCAACTGGGTTAACTGATTGACGGCAGCAAAACAAAACAACTTAGCACTTCCTTGATTTTCATCAGCCGAATTCTCAATTTCTCCATTAGAAAAACCGGCAGGTGTGTAATCATAGTCATCTTCAATAAGCGCAATCAAGTCTTCAAATTTCATTCTCGCACCTGATCTTAGCTCTTCTAAGTATTCCTCTTGTGTCACTCTCATTCTCCTCGTTTTAAAGCTGTCAACTAAACCGTCATTGGATTTGGTTTATTAATATTTATACCGTATTTTTCAATTGCCTGTGCAACAACTGCACTATCCATTTGACCCTCATCAACCAATGCTTTAAGTGATGCCAACACAACATAATTTGCGTCAACTTCAAAAAAGTCTCTCAATGCTGCACGTGAATCAGAACGACCAAAACCATCTGTGCCCAACACTTCGTAGCGATTTGGCACATATTTTCTCACTTGTTCAGCGTAGTTACGCATGTAATCTGTTGCAACAATAACCGGACCTTCAGCACCTTCTAAACATTGAGTGATATATGGAACTGCAGGTGTATCTGTACTAAAACGATTCACACGATCAACTGCTTGCGCTTCACGTGTCAACTCATTAAAACTAGTTACTGACCATACGTCTGATTTAACACCCCAATCATCAGCTAACATTTGCGCTGCAGCTTCCACTTCTCTAAGAATAGTGCCTGAACCCATTAATTGCACTTGTTTATCACCTTCTCCAACTGACTTAAGTGCATACATACCTTTAACGATTCCTTCTTCAGAATTTTCTGGCATCTCAGGATGTGTATAAAGCTCATTCATGGTGGTAATGTAGTAGAAGATATTCTCATTGTTAGTGTACATTCTCTCTAAACCACTACGCACAATAACTGCCAACTCAAATGCATAAGTCGGATCATATGACACACAGTTTGGTATGGTATTAGCCACTAAGTGTGAATCTCCATCTTGGTGTTGCAAGCCCTCACCATTTAAGGTTGTTCGTCCTGCAGTTCCGCCAATCAAAAAGCCTTTAGCTTGCATATCACCAGCTGCCCAGGCCAAATCACCCACACGCTGGAAACCAAATTTAGAATAGTAAATGTAGAACGGAATCATGGTGGTATTGTGCGTTGAATACGACGTTGCTGCAGCAATCCAATCTGAAATTGCGCCCGCTTCGTTAATACCTTCTTGCAATACTTGACCTTTTTTATCTTCCTTATACCACATCACTTTATCAGAATCTTCTGGTTGATAAAGTTGACCTGATGCAGAGTAAATTCCAAGCTGTCTGAACAAACCTTCCATACCAAAGGTGCGAGCCTCATCTGGAATAATTGGTACGATTTTAGGTCCTAAAGCTTTATCGCGTACTAATAAAGTCATTACTCGATTCAATGCCATAGTGGTCGACATTTCACGATCGCCACTAGACTTAAGTAGTGCGTCAAACACACTTAATTCAGGTGTTGGTAATGATTCTACATCAAAAGCACGCACTGGCAATGAACCGCCTAATGATTCACGTCTAGCATTCATATAAGTCATTTCTTCACTATCAGCTTCTGGCTTATAAAAGTTTAATTCTTTAACATCAGCATCTGTGACTGGAATATTAAAACGCTTGGCAAAGATCTCAACTTGCTCTAAACCTAATTTCTTTTGCGAGTGTGTGGTATTTTGACCTTCACCTGCTTCACCCATGCCATAACCCTTAACAGTTTTAGCCAAAATAACCGTTGGTTTATCACTACATGCTTTAGCTGCATGATAAGCCTGGAAGACCTTGTTTAAATCATGTCCACCACGATTAAGATGATAAATCTCATCATCGCTCATGTGCTCAACCATGGTTAATAATTCTGGATATTTACCAAAGAAATGTTTACGTACATAAGCACCATCTTTAGCCTTATAAGCTTGATACTCGCCATCAACTACTTCTTCCATGCGCTTTCTAAGCAGACCATTCGTGTCTTTAGCAAGTAACTCATCCCACTTAGCACCCCAGATAACTTTGATAACATTCCAGCCTGCGCCGCGGAACATGCCCTCAAGCTCTTGAATGATCTTTCCATTACCTCGCACAGGTCCGTCTAAACGTTGTAAATTACAGTTAATCACAAAAATAAGATTGTCAAGCTTCTCACGGCCCGCCATCGAAATAGCACCTAGTGATTCAGGCTCATCTGTCTCTCCATCACCCAAATATGCCCAAACAGTTCGCTTGTCTGTTTGCTTAATTTCACGATGATGGAGATATTTCATGAATCGAGCTTGATAGATAGCCATAATTGGGCCCAAACCCATTGACACCGTTGGGAATTGCCAAAAATCAGGCATTAACCATGGATGTGGGTACGAGCTTAATCCACCTTCACCAACCTCTTGACGAAACCTAAGCATCTGATCTTCGGTAATGCGTCCTTCTAAAAAAGCACGAGAATAAATACCTGGAGAGATATGACCTTGGAAGAAGATTAAGTCAGCACCTTGATCGGCATCAGGGCCACGATAGAAATGATTAAAACCAACTTCGTATAAGGTTGCAGATGAGGCAAATGAAGCAATATGGCCACCTAATTCATAAGGTAGTTGATTGGCTTTGACCACCATTACCATTGCATTCCAACGCACGATAGCAGAAATTCTATCTTCGATATCTTGATTAATATCTGTGGCAATTTCTTTCTCTTGAGCAATACTATTTAGATAAGCGGTATTTACCCCAGACGGCAAATCCATGCCTTCTTGATGAGCCATATCCATCAACTGATTTAATAAGAATTTTGCACGATCACTTCCCTCAACGCGCGCTACTGATTTAAAGGCTTCTAGCCATTCTTGGGTTTCTAAAGGATCTATGTCTTGACCTGGCATAATGTGATTTATTTAATATATAAAATACATCGATTATCCCAAAAATACGCCACTTTATAGCGTTACTTTATAAAATATTTTGTCAGTATTAGAGTGCCAAAAAAACCACTAAAACCAAACGCTATTTGCCATAATTCATGCTGCGGGAAATACACTACTCCTATGCCTGCACCCATAAATAATACCAACAAAGGCATAATATATAATTGGAAAGCGCGCCAAAATAATTCTGCAGAAGATATTTCTAATGTAACCATGTCTCCCACCAAAATACCTGATTGAAGTGGCTTATTAAATATTGAAGAATGATCAAAATAATTAGCCAAAATACCAGTGCCACAACCACCACTAGCAGAACAATTATTACAGCCACCTGAGCGATTAACCTTTAATGTCATTGTTTGATTCTTAATTTCGATTACTTCAAATTTCTCTTTCATTACGCTTAAAATAAACCATTTATATATCTTACATTTTATCAACTTATGAACATCTCTCAATCAATCTTTAAAGCTTATGATATTCGTGGTATTGTTGAACATGAATTAACACCAGAGGTGGTTAGGCTAATTGGCCTTGCTATTGGCAGTGAATCAATTGCAAAAGGTGAGCGTGGCGTAGTGGTTGGTCGTGATGGGCGACTAAGCGGACTAGCGTTAATGGATGCGTTAAAAACTGGTCTTAAAGAGAGTGGCTGCCATGTGGTTGATATTGGCATGGTACCAACACCATTAGTCTATTTTGCTACCTACACAAAAGCAGCTAGCAGCGGCGTTATGATTACCGGTTCACATAACCCGCCAGAATATAATGGTTTTAAAATTATGATTGCTGGTGAAACTCTTTCGGGTGATCGTATTCAAGAGCTATATCAGCGTATTCAAAATAATAACTTTAACAAGGGTCATGGCACATCAACTAAAGTAGATATTGAACAAGATTACATTGATCGTGTTAAGTCAGATATTAAACTAGACAAGCCACTGAAAATTGTTGTCGATTGCGGTAACGGCGTTGCCGGTAATATAGCGCCAAAACTTTTTGAACAGTTAGGTGCCGAGGTTAGTAAGCTATTTTGCTTGATTGATGGTAATTTTCCTAACCATCATCCCGACCCTTCTAAGCTTAAAAACCTAGAAGATATTATTAAAGAGGTAATTGATACGGGTGCAGATATGGGCTTTGCCTTTGATGGTGATGGTGATCGACTTGGTTTAATTGACAATAAGGGCAATGTTATTTGGGCAGACCGTCAGATGATTTTATATTCTCGCGATATTCTTAGTCGAAATCCTGGTGCTAAAATTGTGTTTGACGTAAAGTGCTCTTCCCTTCTACCAAAAGACATTACTGAATATGGCGGTGAGGCAATTATGTCACGCACTGGCCACAGCTTCATTAAGGCTAAACTTAAAGAAACCGGCGCTGCACTTGGCGGTGAAATGAGTGGTCATATTTTCTTTAAAGAGCGTTGGTATGGATTTGATGATGCGCTTTATACTGGCGCAAGACTGTTAGAAATTATTTCAAAAACCAATAAAACATGTGAACAAGTATTTGCTGATTTGCCTGATAGCATTAATACGCCTGAAATCAATATTCATTTTGATGAACAGGGTCAACAATTCGTAGCTATGGATAAATTAGCTGAAAATGTCAGTTTCGATGGTGCACAAATCACCACGATTGATGGTGTTCGAGTGGATTATCCAAATGGTTGGGGATTGGTACGCCCTTCTAATACTACGCCATGTCTAGTACTACGCTTTGAAGCTGACAATCAGGAAACCTTAGAAGAGATTCAAGAAACCTTTAGAACTTGGCTAGAGGCTAATAACATCTCCACCAAAGACTTTTAATCTTAACTTAAACTGCTCAAACAAACTAGCACTTTAAAAATCAATCCTGCTAAATTGATTAAAAATCGTCTTGGCTTGTTCCGACATAATATCGTATTCGCTATCGTTGTATGTAAAAGCTAGGCGATTGGCATGAAGCATTAGACGCTCTGCACCAGTATGCTCAATTCTTTTTTGTGGCGCTAGTTTTTTGGATAAATAGTCATTCACAATTGATTCATCAACCCCATAAATTGGATCACCAACAATAGTATGACCTATAGAATCTAGATGCACTCTAATTTGATGTTGCCTTCCAGTAACTGGAATGACTTTCACCAAAGTTGTATTGTTTGTTTTGTTAAACTCTACAGGATAAATATAAGTTTTAGAGGCCTTACCCTGTTTGGTATTACAAGTCATCTTAACTTTAATGCTACTGTCAGCTTTTTCAATTGGCTTATCAATTGTTAACTCATCTCTAACCCTACCTTTAACTAATGCCAAGTACTCTTTAGTGTACTTTTTATTTTCGAACATAGTTTTTAAGACGC
>NZ_JAQWSS010000010.1 GCF_029243085.1 Candidatus Thioglobus sp.
ATAGTTACTTGAATATCTTCATCAGTATGACTACTAGATACAAAACCCGCTTCATAGGCAGAAGGCGCCATATAAATACCTTCCTCCAGCATTAGATGATAAAACTTTTTAAAGCGTTCCACGTCACACTGAGAGGTCTCATTAAAATTAGTGACTGCTGTGGAATCGGTAAAGAAAAGGCCAAACATGCCGCCAACTACATTAGCTGTCATGCCAATATTATTTTCCTTGGCTTTTTCCACAATACCACTAGTTAGCTTGCACACTTTTTCACTCAGGTTTTTATAAAAATCTTGATCAGATGACAAGGCATTTAGCATCGCTAAGCCTGCTGACATAGACATTGGGTTGCCCGATAATGTGCCTGCTTGATATACAGGGCCCAAAGGCGCAATTGAAGACATAATCTCACGTTTACCGCCAAAAGCACCTACTGGCAAGCCACCACCAATCACTTTTCCCAAAGTTGTCAAATCAGGGGTGACACCATAAAATGCTTGCGCACCACCCAAAGCGACACGAAAACCAGTCATTACTTCATCAAAAATTAAAATCACGCCATGTTCATCACATACTTCGCGCAAACCCTGTAAAAATCCATCCACAGGCGGGATGCAATTCATATTTCCTGCAACCGGCTCAACAATAATGCAAGCCACTTCATCGCCTACTTCATTAAGTACTTTACGCACCTGGTCAATGTTATTGTATTCAAGTGTGAGTGTATGTTGAGCAAAATCAGCTGGAACACCAGGTGAAGTTGGCACGCCCAAGGTTAATGCACCAGAACCAGCTTTCACAAGCAATGAGTCAGAATGACCGTGGTAACAACCCTCAAATTTAATAATTTTATCTCTACCAGTATGACCGCGTGCTAAACGAATAGCACTCATAGTGGCTTCTGTGCCTGAACTAACCATACGCACCATTTCAATCGATGGAACTAGCTCACATACTTTTTCTGCTAAAGTCGTCTCAATTTCTGTTGGTGCGCCAAACCCTAACCCATTCTCCAGAGTTGTTTTAACTGCATTAACAACATCTTGATTAGCATGACCAAGAATCATTGGCCCCCATGAAGCAACATAATCAATATATTTTTTATCATCTGCATCGAACAAATAGGCGCCCTCACCACGACTAAAGAAAATTGGATTACCACCAACACCATTAAAGGCACGAACTGGCGAATTAACACCGCCTGGGATAACTTGTTTTGCTTGTTCGAATAAAATGTCTGACTGACTCATACTTACTCCTAATAATTTGCGCTTATTTGCGGGTATTGTTTTAAGTGGGTTATGTGTGACCACACGATTAAGATATTATCCAATAATAATTTAAGATTGACACTAGTTTTTGTTAAATGGATAGCCTTCTGCACATCACCTAGTAGTTTGAATAAAAAATCTGATTTAGTATTATTAACCAACTGATTAAGCTCCACCAAACCACCCTCTTGCTCTGTTGTTTTTAGCTTAATCGCCTCAATTAGAAGGTTTTGCAAACAGGTTAATACCGCCACCTCATTACCTTCAAAAGTTTTTGTTTGATTAGCCATTAGTGGATGAGTAGCAATACTAAGCAATTGATTTTGATAATCTTGATAAGCGATAAAACCACCATCGGATAATTCGTTTAACACCTTAAATGGAACGCCGTGCGTATTTTCAAGTAATTGAGCAACGTCAAAATCGGCATTTTGCGCTTCGCTCAATTGTGACTTAAGCCACTGATGAGTCGACGTATCAAAACTTGGCGCAATATGAACAGTTTGACAACGTGACACAATGGTTGTTGGCAGATTTTGCACGCTATGTGCCAAAATAATAATCAAAGTATTTTCCCTGGGCTCTTCTAACGTCTTAAGTAGGCCGTTAGCTGCATTAATATTCATTTGATCGCCATAAAACAATACGCCAATCTGTAAGGCATCTGCGGTTTTATTTAAAGCCTCACAAAATGCTCTAATTTGATCTATACGAATATCTTTAGAGCGATTTTTGGTTTTCTCATTAATTTCACCAGCTCGACAATAAATCATATTGGTGTAATTAGAGCGTCTAATTAGCACAGGATGATCGAGCTCTTCACGAATATTATCCCGCTTGATGAGCTCATCATCATTAAGCAAAATGCCAACTAGTTGTTGCATCAGTTCAAACTTGCCAATATACTCACTACCGGTAATTAAAAGAGCATGAGGCAGATGATTCTGATCGATCATCCTTTGTAATTTTAAAAGCGCTTGATTGTGCCAGGGAAGAATCATAAACTTGCTAAAATTTTCTCAATTTGATTACTTGTATGCTCTTTAGTTTTAGAAGAGTCAATGAGCTTAATACGCTTTGGATATTTTTCCGATCTAGTGATATAGGCCTGTCTTACACGCTCAAAAAAATCCATCGCTTCCAATTCAATACGATCTTTGTCGCCCCTTGATTCTACACGTGACATGCCTTGCTCCACTGGAATGTCTAACAATAATGTCATGTCAGGAGTGAAGTCTTGCAGTACCCATTGCTCTAATTGTGCAATACGCTCAATACTAAGACCGCGACCACCACCTTGGTAAGCATACGAAGCATCAGTAAAACGATCGCTCAACACCCAATCACCCCGCTCCAAGGCAGGAATGATTTTGTTATGAATATGCTCATTTCTAGCGGCAAACATTAATAGTAGCTCACTATCGCTATGCATTTTTTTAGTTTTTGTACTGAGTAGTAATTCTCGAATGCTTTCACCCAAGTCAGTTCCGCCCGGCTCTCGAGTTAAAGTTACCTTAATGCCTTTTGCCTGCAAATAGTCACAAATAAACTTAATTTGTGTACTTTTACCAGCGCCCTCGACGCCATCAATCGTGATAAACTTTCCTTTATTCATATGATTATTTTAGATACTTCTTGATATTGAGTAGGTGTTGTTTATAAGTTTTTGCAAACACATGCGTACCATCTTTCTTTGATACAAAAAACAAATAATCAGACTTTTTAGGATGCATAGCTGCATTTAAAGACTCAAGTCCAATTGAACCAATAGGTCCCGGTGGCAAGCCTTTATGTCTATAAGTATTATACGGGCTCTTTACCCATAAATCTTGCTTGCTAAGTTTTCCTGTATAAGCTTCACCCAATGCATAGATAACCGTTGGATCAGTTTGCAGGCGCATATTCTTTTCTAAACGATTCATAAATACGCCTGCAATTTTAGACTTTTCCGAATGACTGGCGGTTTCACGCTCAATTATTGAAGCCAAGATTAAGGCCTGCTTGGCATTTTTTAATGGGTGGTCTTTAGCTCTAGCTAGCCAGGCCTGGTCTAATTTATCCTGCAGAATTAGGTGCGCCCTATCAAAAACACTCACAACACTATCGCCATAATTAACTTGATAAGTATCTGGCCAGAACTGGCCGTCATATGGCGCTTTAGCTATTGTCTTTTTCAAGGTTTCCTCTAACGAATAGCTAGAGGTTAACGTTTTGTTGCTACTTAACAATTGATAATATTCACGTACAGTCTTACCTTCTATTAAGCTAATATTTCTAATGGCAACATTCGCTGTAGAAACATCTTTTAGTAAACCCCAAACCCCCATGCCCGGATGCACATCATAATAACCTGACTTTAATTCGTCATCAATACCCGCTAGTTTGGCCGCCCACACTACAAATAAACCAGAATTAACCAATCCATAACGCTTAAGGTCTTGTGCGGTTGAATAAATAGAGGCCCCTTTAGGTACTTGATAGACAATAGGTTTGACCGTATTAATGATATTTGCCCAAAAAGTCCAAGCTAGCAATAAAGCAAATACAAGTGTCAATCCAAACTTAACTAAACTTTTTTTAGGCTTTAAGATAATGGCGTTTTTACGCTTCGAAGCATACTGATCAAAAGATTTTTTTAACTTTTCGGTTAGTGTGTGTTGCACATATTTCACTTCATTAATTTGGCGAATAGGCTTTATACCCATAACACTATTAGTAATAAAAATCTCGTCATAGGTAAGCAGTTCTGGCACACTTAAATTGCAGATTTCAACCGAAATATTAAGCTTTCTCGCCAGCTCAATGACAACTTGGCGTCTTGTACCTGCAATGCCACACTCGTCTAAACCCGGTGTTATTAATACGCCATTCTTAAAAGCAAAAATATTACCTTGACTTACAGAGATTACTCGCCCTTGCGGATCAAGCATAATGCATTCTTGCGTCTTGAGATTGGTGCGAGCTAATATTTGCTCTAATCGATTGCAATGCTTTATTTCTGATAGCAGTTGATTGTGCGCATATCCACTCTCGCACAAACTTAAATCATAACTATTTGGCAACTTTGGCACCGCAGAAACAATAACAATTCTAGTTGGCTCAATGCCTTTGTCATAACCATAGCCACGTTGCGTCTCACCGCGTGAAAGCATAATTTTCACCACAGCATGTTCAAGTTTAGATGCAGCAACGGCTTTGCTGATCTCTTTTAGCCAAACTGAGCGTTTTACTAGTTCAATATGTAATCTTTCAGCACCTTTCTCGAGTCTTTGAAAGTGGTGCTGCCCCAAGATTAACTTGCCATTTATCACTAGGCACGTCTCAAACAAGCCATCGCCAAATTGAACTAAGCGATTATAGACGCTTAGTTTGCTCTGTTTTTTTCCATTGATTAGGATGACACGATTCATGGTTAAGTATTATAATTCAGTGCATCTATAAAAAAAACACTTATACAAAGATCAGTTATATTAGAGTCAACCTGATATAGATATTTAATCTAACATTCTTAACCTCTGTGTAAATCTCACCATACTTGTGTTTAATAAATTTCAAGTGGTTTGATTTACACCATATACTTCTTTATAGTGTTAAAATTAAAAATTAAAGTCAACAATGTTGAGAAATTAAAATCATAATCAGGAGAGAGGAAAATGGGTGGAATTATTAATTTAATCAAGTGGGTGTTAATTGCAATCGGTGCAATTGCCACTTACTACATGGTGTCATTACAAGCGCAATATGGCGTTACTTCGAAAGTAATCAGTGAAATGATTTCACCAACACTACACCCTGAGTCAATGGAAAAAGTTTACATGCCAATGACCAACACCTTATTGGATACAGGCGATATTACCATGGCCTCTATTATCCGTGTTAAAGTTGCCGATGATGTTTCCAATAATGATGTTGAGGAAGCCATGGAAAGTATTGCAACAGCTGAAGGTATTCGCTCTGTAGGCATGCTGCCACTATCTGAAATGGTGGAATTACAAACAGGCGAGAA
>NZ_JAQWSS010000019.1 GCF_029243085.1 Candidatus Thioglobus sp.
CCCCGTATATATCTTGGTTAAAGTTAAATAAAAACACTTCGAGTAAGATGTTTTCTCCATTGACAGTAGGACGTTTGCCGATATTGCATACACCATTATGAGTTTTACCAGCTATAACTACTTGTACCGCAAAAACTCCTAAAACCGGGCTAATTTTTCGTTTAATAGGAATATTAATAGTTGGAAATCCAATAGTCCTACCTAATTGTCGCCCATGAATTACCTTCCCAGAAATATTGAATTCGCGTCCAAGCATTTTTTCCACGATATGGAAATTACCTTGTGATAATAGCTCTCGAATGATCGAACTGCTTATGCGATCTTGGTTACACAAAATACTGTTGGTATTCTCCACTTCAAAGTCATGTTGTACAGAGTAATCTTTAAGTAATTTAAAATTACCTGTACGCCCAGACCCAAAGCGAAAATCGTCTCCTACTAAGCAAAACTTCATATTTAAACTATTCAACAAGACTTTCTGAATAAAAGTTTCGGCGCTTAATTCCGAAAAATCCTTATCAAACTTGATAATAAGATGAACATCTAATCCTAGTTTTGCTAATAATTGATGCTTCTGTTTAAAATTGCTTAACGTTGCTTGCTCACGTCCAAAGAAACTCTGAGGAGTGGGCAAAAAAGAGATGAGCACTGCAGGCAGGCCTAGTCGCTTTGATTTTTTCACTAGACTAGTAATAATATGTTGATGACCAACATGCACCCCGTCAAAGTTCCCAATAGTGACAACACTACCGGAGTGCTTAGTTAAATTGTGTAGCCCACGAATGATTTTCATATGCATATTTTAATCTATTTGCTCAGGAAAACCGTCCTGCGTTTGTACTGTAAATTATTAAAGTTGGGAAATAATCCTTGTTACAGGTTTTGGTACGCCAAGATGCAGTTCTTTGATTTGATAAAATTCTACATGTGCTGATGGACAATCAACCACCACTGGATGAATATACAAGTGATAATGTGTAAAGGTGTGTTTAAAAACGGAAAGATGCCGGATAATTGAGGCTGATTGATCAAACTCATCTATAGATTTTTGAATCGATAGAGGTGTGTCGTCGCATTCTATAAAACTCCATAATCCACCCCAAATACCCTTGCTTGGTCGTTTTTGTAAATAAATATCATTATTGTTGCTAAAAACTAACATGGCAATAGAGCGACTGGGTTTTGTTTTTTGTGGTTTTGGTTCTGGATAAAGTGCCTGTGTTTGGTTTTTGTAGGAAAGGCACAGGTTGGTCATTGGACAGTGAGGGCATTTTGGCTGGGTACGCGTGCATATTGTAGCCCCTAAATCCATAATGGCTTGAGTGTATTGATTGTTTCGAGTGTTAGGTGTGTGAAGTTCAGCTAAATGCCATAGCTTGTTAAGTGTTACACTTTGGGAGTAATGCCCTTTAATCTGATGAATTCTCGCTAGAGCGCGTTTAACATTGCCATCTAAGATAGCATGATTTTGATTGAAGCCGAGAGATAATATTGCGCCGGCAGTTGAGCGTCCAATACCAGGAAGGGCGAGAATTTGTTCAAAATCTTGAGGAAATTCCCCGCCATGTTGCTGAACAATAATCTGAGCAGTTTTTTGTAGATTTCTAGCTCTAGCATAGTAACCAAGCCCCGCCCATTGGGCTAACACCGCGTCTTCAGAGGCATTAGCCAAATCAATTAGGCTTGGAAAATAACGTATAAATTTTTTGAAATAGTCGATAACCGTTGAAACTTGGGTTTGTTGCAACATAATTTCACTTAGCCAAATATGGTAGACGTTTGTATGAGAGTTGGGTTTTGACTGCCAAGGAAGGTTGGTGCGCCCATGTTTATCGGACCAAGCAAGCAGCTTAATTGAAAAATTAGACAATGTGTTAATTGGCGATTGATTCTTTTATGCTGGACCGAGTAACACCCATTTATTAGCATAATAAAGTGCAAAGATAAGTATTAAGCCAAATAAGTAGGTCGCAATACACTGTTTAATTGTTGTCAAACTGCAGTTTTTTTTACAATTAGCTTGTATGTTGTATAGTATAAACAGTGTCCATATTGTTGTTAAAGATAACAAGATATAGCGGATTATTGTTAATGTTTCCATATTGTTAATTGTTGTGTTAACTAATAGCTATGATAGATAGAAAATGTTGCTATTAAACTTTATTTTAGTTTTAGAGGATTTGCAGGATCAATGTTGTCCATAAAAGGTTTTTTAACATCTTCATGGGTGGTTTGATACACACACCCAATCCAGTTACTAATAATTTGTCGGGTTGCATCATGCCAAGTGTTGTCTAACGTGGCGTTAATTAAATCCTCGGGAAAGTCGCTAATGGTAAATTTTCCAGTCAATAATTTTTCCTTGTATTCGTTTAAGATGGCTTTATTTTGTTCGTTTAAGTAGTGTTTAGGAAATACAGGATAGTCAGGGCGTTTGCTTGCTAGAAAAGTAATAATTTCACGCTTGTATTCTTTTAATAAGCTAATTGTGTCATATTCTGGATGACCTTGGAAAAAGACCATGCGCAACAGGTCTTCACTAACGCACAAGTGTGCACCAATGTTACTATCGACCAAAATCTCAACACCAGAAGCTTTAAACTGGTCTCTGGTAATCTCATTGAAGCGTGAATGCGGCACATTAAAGTTGGTGTTAACCCCATTCATTAATGGGTGAGAGCGATCAATAATCTGATGTTTAAAAACACCCCAGCACTTATCCTTCATAGCCTGACGTTTTTGCTGGTATCTAAACTCCATAACCGCATGAGTGGCTAAACAAGAGCACAAAGTAGAGGTAACATTTTCATATGACCAATCAATTACATTTTTGAGTTCGTCATAAAAGGGTGCCAGTTTTAAATCAGCCTGCTCTACATGCGCACCAGTTACGATTAGTGCATCAAGACCTTGAGACTTAATCTCAGAAAAGGTTTGGTAATATGCGTTGATATGCTTTGACGCCTTGTCTTCTCTCTGAATGGAAGACAAGGTGAACGGATGAAGATAGAATTGTGCTATTTGATTAGTTTGACCAATAAGGCGAAAGAATTGTCGTTCGGTCGCCTCTAAGGCTGCATCTGGCATCATATTAAGCAAGCCAATATGTAGTTCACGAATAACTTGGTGGTTGGCACGATCCTTGCTAAGTACCGTTTCTCCTTCAGACTGTAAGCGTGCAAAAGAGGGTAAATTTGTATGTGCAATCAAGGGCATTGGTTCATAGCTCCTGTAATTAGATCTAGAACTTCAGTGGCGCTACGACACCGGTATAAGTCTTCACTGTCAATGGTGTAGCCATATTGCTGAGCAATTTCCTCATATTTTGGTTTTCGGTGCTCTAGTAAATGTGGAAATATCCAACGAACGAATGCATCAGGATCAATTTGAGCGACATATGAAAACCGATTTTCAGAAAGATAGGTTTCTAATTGTTGCTGTAAAAACTCAGCTTGATAATACAAAGGCTTTGGGTGTGATTGTGCGCGCTCTATAAGGGTTTTTTCGTTATTTTTACTAGCACGTATGTACAAGATCACTGTGTGCTCTGATAAAGTTTGATAAACATTGTTGTCATCTAGTTCACACAAAGAGCCGCCAGCATCATTGATAAAATTATGCACACCCTGTTGATTGGACTTCTCAATAAATTTTGGCACATCAAGCATGGTTTGAATTTCGGCTTGTCTATGTAGCGCTTGACGGCGAATAAATTCATCAATTTGAAGTCCGCCCAATTCTGGGTTTCCAACCTTTCCTAAAAAGGCAGAAACAGAAGATAGGTTGTCGAAACTAATATTATTTTGAATACTGATTGATTTATTATCTAACAAGCCCTCTAGCCATGAATCTTGTTTTATTCGAGTAACGATATTATCTAATATAGCGCTATTTAAGTATTCGGCACCAATGCGATAATCACCTGAATAGTGAAAGTATTTGTCTTGTTTAGAAAGCAATTTGGCCAGATGAGTTTTCCCAACACCAGACATGCCCAATAGAGTTAGGCGCTTTTGCTGACTATTCCTGAATTCGTTAGCAGAGAGTTTCATGTAAACTGATTTTAACGCTAATCTCTTGTTTACAGTAATCCATCTGCTTTAAACATGTCGCGAATACCGCGAATAGCTTGACGAGTGCGATGTTCGTTTTCGATTAAGCCGAAGCGTACGTATTGATCACCATAGTCACCAAAACCAACTCCTGGAGAGACGCCAACTTTAGCTACTTTTAGCAGCTTTTTGGTAAACTCTAACGATCCCATAGGTTGATAGAATTCAGGGATTTTGGCCCAAACAAACATGGTGGCTTTTGGTGGCGTGACTGACCAACCGATGGTATTTAGACCGCTACATAAAACGTCACGACGATCTTGATACATGTCAGATATTTCTTGGACGCAAGTTTGGTCACCTTCAAGCGCTTCAATTGCCGCTACTTGAATTGGCGTAAACATGCCATAATCAAGATAAGATTTTATTTTTGCTAGTGCGCCTACTAATGTTGGGTTTCCAGCCATAAAGCCCACCCGCCAGCCAGGCATATTGTAGCTTTTGGATAATGAGAAAAATTCAACAGCAATATCTTTAGCCCCCTTCACTTGCAAGATGCTTGGCGCAACGTAACCATCAAAGGCAATATCGGCATAAGCTAAGTCTTGCACTACCCAAATTTCATGCTCTTTTGCTATCTTGATGACTTTTTCAAAGAATTCTAGCTCAACACATTCGGTGGTTGGGTTAGAGGGGTAGTTCAACACTAGCATTTTTGGCTTAGGCCAGGTGTTTTTAATTGAACGCTCAAGCTCAGTTAGGAAGTCGTCGTCAGGACCGCAGGGTACATGCTGAATATCTGCGCCTGCAATAACAAATCCATACGGATGAATGGGATAGGCTGGGTTAGGTACTAAGACCGTATCACCGGCACCTACTACTGCTTGCGCCAAATTTGCTAACCCTTCTTTAGAGCCGATAGTTACAATCGCTTCCGTTTCCGGATCAAGATCGACATCAAAGCGTTTTTTATACCAATTACAAATAGCCTTGCGTAAGCGTGGAATTCCGCGAGAAGTTGAATAGCGGTGCGTGTCTTTCCGACGCGCAGCTTCTACTAATTTTTCAACAATGTGATCGGGTGTTGGTTGATCTGGATTGCCCATGCCAAAGTCAATAATATCTTCCCCGCGTGCCCTAGCCTTCGATTTTAGCTCATTGGTAACGGCAAAAACATAAGCGGGTAGGCGCTTGATTCTCGGGAAGTCTTCATTCATAATTTTATGATTTAATTGCGAGAAGCTCTACGTCAAAAACCAGAGTGGCATTTGGTGGAATGATGCCACCTGCACCCATCTCACCATAGGCCAATTTAGATGGAATAGTTAGCTTTCGTTTGCCACCAATCTGCATGCCGTCAACACCCTGGTCCCAACCAGGAATTACTTGACCCACGCCAAGTTGAAAATTGAATGGATCGTTGCGATCAACACTCGAGTCGAATTTTTTACCGTTAGTTAGCCAGCCAGTATAGTGCATGGAAACATGGTCGCCCGCTTTACAAGCTGTACCTTCGCCTACTGTTAATTCTTCAATGATTAATTCTGCCATAGTGTTATTCCTAATAAGTTAATGTAATATTGTAAGCGCTATATTTTCTAATATTAAGCACTCCGGTATCTAATATCAAATACTGCGCTTTAATGCCTTTTAAAACACCTGTAATGTTCGGTGTTTTGTCAAAATTTAGCGAGCTAATTTTGCTAGGATATTCTACCACAGGGTAGTTTATATCTAAAGCTTCATTCTTGAGCACCTGTGCATCCGTGGCATCAATAGCACCTTTGATGTGTTCAAGTAGTGAATCCCTGATTGTTGGCAGGTCAGCTAAATCCACTTCATTTTTTAACATCTTTCGCCAATTGGTTTTATCGTTAACAAATTGTTTAAGGGCCATTTCTAATTCACCAGATTTGAGGCGCGTGTCTACTTCTAAAATAGGCAGAGCGCAAATGGCACCTTGGTCAATCCATCTACTAGGAATGTTCTTTTTACGGGTAATACCAACCTTAACGCCTGACGAGTTGGCCAAATATACCACGTGAGGTGAAAAGCAATTGTCCAGCCCCCATTGTGGTTCACGACAAGTTCCCAAGTGATAATGGCAAGTTTCTGGCTTCATGATGCATAAGTCGCAACTTGCTAATTTTTGAGAGCAGGGGTAACAATGCCCTTGCGAGTAACTTTTGTTGGTTATTCGACCGCAATTGCGACAATGGATAACTTGATTAAAGCTTAGTGAGATGGTTTCACCTACCAAATCATTCATGTTAAGCAATTTATCTCCAATTGGCAATTGATATTGTGCCACCCCTCTATTTAGATGAGTATGCATTTTGCTAATAGCACCGCTGAGTTGCATGGAATTTATTGAGTTAAAAGTTGTTGGACCTGCTGATATTTCTCAGCTGTCTTATTAATAATATGCTGAGGCAAGGTGGGTGCAGGCGGCGTCTTATCCCAGTCTAATGTTTCTAGATAGTCACGCACAATCTGTTTATCAAAACTTTGTGGACTGACGCCAATTTGATAATCTTTAGCCGACCAAAAGCGCGACGAGTCAGGTGTTAATACTTCATCCATTAAAGTTAGCACATTGTTTTCATCTAGACCAAATTCAAATTTAGTGTCGGCAATCATAATGCCACGCTCAAGTGCAAATTCGGCTGCGTATTTGTAAAGTGCCAAACTAGCTTGCTTGACTTGTTGCGCCATGTTTTCTCCTAGAATATCTACAGTTGCAGAAAAATCAATGTTTTCATCATGCTCACCGACAGCTGCCTTACTAGAGGGTGTGTAAAGCACTTCGGGTAATTTTTCAGCCAGCTGTAAATTAGCAGGCAGTGTCGTACCACAAATACCGCTGGTTTTTTGATAGTCTTTCCAGCCAGAGCCAATAATATAGCCACGTACAATCGCCTCTACTGCTAATGGTTTGAGTTTTTTGACAATAATAGCTCGACCTTCAACTTGTTGAGCTTCGGTGGCATTTAATACACTGCTTAACGGCTCATGAGTTAAATGGTTGGGAATAATGTGTTGCGTTTTATTAAACCAAAAGTTGGCAACCGAAGTAAGTACCTCGCCTTTTTTTGCAATGCCGTCGTCAAAGACGACATCAAAAGCGCTTAAACGATCTGTAGTAACGATTAACATACGCTTGTCGTCGATATCGTAAATATCTCTAACTTTACCTTTTTGGATTAAAGGCAGGCTTAAGTCTGTTTCAAATAGTGTGTCCACAGGTATTCCTTGAAAATTTTAGCTATAAAGTATAGTGAGTATTTTAATCGATAGTCCGACTTTAAATTATGATAACTTTTGGCGTGGTAAAATAGACGAAAAACCGTCATGCTAAAAAAACTACTGATTTTTTCCACCCTATTTAGTCCTTTTGCTGATGCATCGCCACTGTCTGATGGCGCCATGCGTCTTATTCAAATTGGCAATGAAATCAGCTCTCGTGATGTGGTGTTAAGAGGTCAGTCATTATTGCTAAAAGGTGCGTTTGATCTTAATGATTATGATGCTATGTATGAGGCTTCAAAGCAAGTTAGATTCGGCAGTGAGCTCATGGGTTACAAACCACAAGAGAGAGAAGCCAACGAGATTTTAATTAAATTAGTGCGCAGAAGCTACGACACGGCGTTGTATGAGTATGCTTTTTATTTGTTAGATGGCAGTCATGGCTTTATTAAAAATGAGTTTTTAGCCTTGAATTTATTTGAGGAATCTTTTGAAGTGCATGGCAATGCCAAATCAGCAATGATGGCAGCTATTATTCGCAACGAGTCCCTTGTGCCTGGCACAAAAAAACCACACCGTATTGACGAATTAATAACTTTTGCTATTTTAAACAAGGTGCCAGGCGCCCAAGCTTATCAGACACAATATATTGACAAAGATTATTTGACCGATTTAAAGCCAAGTAATTGGCAGGACTGGATTAAAGGCCAATCCTTATAAACCAGTTAAAATATTGTTTACTTTCGAGCGAAATTCCCATAGCTCATCGCGACTAACTTTTTGTTGTTCAGGTGTTTTATGAGTTAATGGATTTTGACGCTTACCCTTATAACGCAACTCATAATGTAAATGCGCACCGGTGGAGCGCCCAGTTGATCCAACATAGCCGATTACCTGTCCTTTTTTTACAGGCTTACCTTGACGAAGATTACGAGCGTATTTGGATAGATGCGCATAAACAGTGGTGTAATGGGCGCCGTGGTTAATAATAACAGCCTTTCCTAGTGCGCCTTTCCAGCCTTGGAGCTTAACAATCCCGTCTGCAGTAGAGCGAACTGGTGTGCCATGTGCTGCTGCATAATCTATCGCTCTGTGCGGTCGATACGTTTTTAAAATAGGATGATAGCGTTTTAATTGGAATGTTGAGCTAATACGATTATATTTGAGAGGTGCTTTTAAGAATGAAGAGTTTAAGCTGTAACCATAGCGGTTGTAATATAGCGTCTGACCACGAGCATCCTTATGGGCGAATGCCTCAATATGTTTGTTGTCGCCTTTATAAATGATGCCAACAGGCTGTTTTGATCCATCGCTAACAATCAAGAATTTATCATTTTTGTACAAGTCTGAGTCAAAATTAAGTTGCCAGGATAGCGCCTCAACTACCGTATTAATGGTGTTTAAACTTAAGCCAGCTTTTTGCGCATCATAACCAAAAGAGCTGTTAATGACCACAGGTGTTGTTACAAGAGGTGTTTCGGTTTTTTGCGATTGTTTTGGCGCATGTACAAATCGAGTGCCAATCAAGGCAATATTAAGATCTCTTTTATTTTTAGACTGGTAACTAAGCGAGTTAAAGCGACGGTTAGTATGTAAGCGAATGGTGATTTTTTCACCAATTTTAAGTTGATTAAGTTGTTGATTTTTTTTGCTGGCAGAGAGCAAATTCGCCAATAATCTTTTTGATAATCCTAGTTTGGTAAAGTATTTACTGAGTGAATCACCTGATTTGACCGTAAAGTGATATTCATTATCTTGACTATGTGCAAAAGCCGTATCAACATTAAATTGCAATAATAATATCAGCAGAGCAAGAGAAAAAAATCTAGACATAGGATTGTACAATTTCATTAGCAATCGCGCGAGCAGTTCGGTCGTTATCTATTACTTCAGTGAGTGATTCTGGATAAAAGTGACTAGATTGTTCTAGGGTTTTTTCAATGATATTAGCAATATCCAAAAACTTGATTTTATTGTTTAGAAAATTTTCCACTGCTATCTCGTTAGCGGCATTGATTGTACCCATGGCACTGCCACCTTGTCGAAGTGCTTCAAATGCCAGACCTAAACAGGAGAATTTCTCGAAATCTGGTGTATAAAATTCTAACGGTGTATGTTGCGTTAAGTCAAGAGCATCAACGCCCGAATTAATCCGTTCAGGGTAGCTCATGGCATATGAAATTACTGTGCGCATGTCTGGATTGCCTAGTTGCGATAAGGTGGAGCCATCACTAAAGTAAACTGATGAATGGATAATGCTTTGGGGATGCATAACCACATCAATATTATCAGCAGGCAAGTTAAACAAATAATGTGCCTCTATCACTTCTAGACCTTTGTTCATCATTGTGGCTGAATCTACAGATATTTTTCGCCCCATTGACCAATTTGGATGCGCACAAGCTTGATCTGGGGTAATAGCTCTAAGTTCGCTAAGCGGTGTATGTAAAAAAGGCCCGCCACTAGCTGTAAGTTGAATTTTACTCAAACCAGATCTTCCACCTTGTAAGCATTGGAAAATAGCACTGTGTTCAGAATCAACAGGTATTAATTCGGCATCATGATCTTTAACTGCCTGCATAAAAATATCACCGGCCAATACTAAAGACTCTTTGTTTGCCAGCATAATGCGTTTCCCAGCCTTTGCTGCAGCCAGACTTGACGCCATACCGGCAGCGCCCACAATAGCTGCCATGACATAATCAGTATTAGTATGCGAGGCAATTATGTTAAGTGACTGAGGGCCGGAAAGCACCTTTGTATCAACCTGAATGTTTTCAGAGAGTTTTGCTGCAGCGCTCTTGTCAGTCATTACTGCAAAAGTTGGTTGATATTTTTTACACAATTTCAGCATTTTTTGCCAATTAGTATGTGCGCTAATAGCAAACACATTAAATTGGTCTGGGTGTAAATCAACCACAGCTAGGGTGCTTTGACCAATGGATCCGGTGGCACCTAGTAGCGTTAAATTGATCATATTAGGCTGAGACCCAACAAGAAGAATGGTGCGGCCGCAGTTAGCGAATCAATGCGATCAAGAATGCCTCCGTGTCCTGGCAATATATTGCCACTATCTTTAATACCTGAAGTGCGTTTAAAAAGGCTTTCGTATAAGTCACCCAATACAGAAACACTTGAAATCACAATGGCTAGCAATAAGTGGCCAATGTAAGTATTACTGGCAGCATTTTGATATTGCAAGAACATTAGCATAATGATAATGGCTAATGCTATACCACCAATGACGCCTTCGATAGATTTTCCAGGGCTAACATTTGGCGCAAGTTTGCGTTTTCCAAATGCCCTGCCAACAAAATATGCACCAGAGTCAGCGCCCCAGATTAATAGCATTAATAGTAAAAAGTATTCGCTACCATAATTGGCATGTAAACTGCTTAGTGCCACCCACATTGGCGCCAGAAGCATGACACCACCCATCACTCTAATAATGCCGGAGCCATACCAAGACTGAATGTTGTTTGGGTAGCTTACAACCCAATATAAGTTCAAACCCCACCAGGCAACTGAAACCATTAAAACAGTTTGTAAGTTTTGCGCATGTGCTGAAGCAACTATAGCACAGCCAATAATGCCTGCTGATACCAAGGCGCGATAAAGCGACTGCTCAATCTTGATGAGACGGGTAAATTCCCAGGCGCCGAGTGCAACAAATAATAGCAAAAAATAAGAAAAGTAATCAGTGGGCATGGCAAAAATTGCCCAGATAAACAAGGGTGCTAAAATCAGCGCAGTTAAAACTCTTGGCAATAACATTAATACTCCTTGCGAGCGCCATAACGACGATCACGATGATTGAAATTTTCGATAGCCTTGTTCAATTCAACTTCGTCAAAGTCCGGCCAAAGTGTATCGGTAAAGTACATTTCACTATAAGCCACATCCCATAATAAAAAGTTGCTGATTCTTAGCTCGCCACTACTACGAATTAGCAAGTCAACTGCAGGTTCACCAGCTAGGGAAAGGTAATTTTGAAAGCTATCAATCGTTATATCTTCGGGGTTGATATGGCCATTGATAGCGGCTTTTACCACTTGCTTCGTAGCTTGCACAATATCCCATTGTCCACCATAGTTGGCGGCAATTACCAACGTTAAGCCTTGGTTGTCTGATAGTTTAGCTTGTGCCTCGATAGCCGTTTGTTGCACGTCTTCTGGAAATAAAGACAAGTCTCCAATTATTTTTAAACGGACATTGTGTTTGTTAAGTTTTTTGACCTCTTGCTTAAGCACGGTTAAGAACAATTTGAACAACAGTGAGACTTCTTCAGTCGAGCGATTTTTATTTTCACTACTAAAAGCAAACAAAGTAAGCGTTTTTACTCCCATTGCGCCGCACGCTTTAACAACGCTGCGCACAGCTCTAACACCTTGTTGGTGGCCAACAATGCGCGGTAAACCGCGCCCAGACGCCCAGCGACCGTTGCCATCCATGATGATTGCAATATGCTTTGGAATGTTTATCATAAATCAAGATTATACCCATACAGGCATAATTGACCACATAACAAACGTTGAGAGGTAAAATTAGACTTATGAGTTTAGCAAAAAGAATTATTCCTTGTTTGGATGTGCGTGACGGCCGTGTGGTTAAAGGTGTGCAGTTTGTCGATATTAAAGATGCCGGTGACCCTGTTGAAGTTGCAAAGGGTTATGACGAACAAGGTGCCGACGAAATTACTTTTTTAGATATTACAGCCTCACATGAAGGCCGTGATACAACGGTGCATATGGTGGAAAGCATTGCTGAGCAAGTGTTTATTCCGCTGACAGTAGGTGGCGGCATTCGGAAGGCTGAAGACGTACGCATCATGCTTAACGCTGGAGCTGACAAGGTGGCGGTTAACTCTGCGTCTATTTTCAATCCCAGCTTAATTAATGAGTTAAGCAAGCAATTTGGCTCACAATGCATTGTCATTGCGATTGATGCCAAAAAAGTATCAAGCTCACCCAATAAATGGGAGATTTTCACCCATGGTGGACGCAAGCCTACCGGCCTTGATGCAGTTGAATGGGCGGTAAAAATGACTGAAGGCGATTATGGTGCTGGCGAGGTTTTGCTAACCTCAATGGATTGTGACGGTGTTAAAACGGGTTTTGACCTGGAGTTAACAAAGGCGGTAGCGGATGCTGTTAGCGTGCCCGTTATTGCCTCTGGCGGTGTAGGAAATTTAGAACATTTGTCTGAAGGAGTGCTAGAAGGTGGGGCTGATGCGGTGCTAGCGGCAAGTATTTTTCATTTTGGAGAATATACAGTCAAACAGGCTAAACAGGCTATGCGGGCAAAAGGCATCGAAGTCCGACTTTAAATTTTTTTAAACTTATCTCTGCGTAATGAACTAAGCGTATGATTGATGAAATTTTAAAAAAAAAGTAATCATGAATTCAAAAAAAGAACTGTGGATTTTATTAGCTTCTTTTGTGCTGCCCATTGTTTTTGGCACCGCCTTTTTTTATCTAAGCCCAAATTCCTTTACCAAAAGCACTGTTAATTACGGCGAGTTTGTTAACCCTATTATCAGCACTACTAATAATGATGTTGTTTTTAATGAAGCGTATGATGGAGATCTTCAAGGAATTTGGACATTAGCCTATGTCACCGATCGCTGCGAACACACTTGTCGTCAAGCGCTTGAGGATATGAAAACTATACGCATCCTCACTAATGAGAATATGAGGCGTATTCAAAGTTTATTACTAACCAATAAAGACATTCAAGGGTTAGATTCAGAGGTGTTACTTGCTCACGCTAGTAATAATTTAATTCAGAAGTTAAAAGCATTCCCCGATAATCACTTATTCTTAATTGATCCTTTGGGAAATATAATGCTGCACTACAATCCTGAGGATTTAATAATTAAACAAGTCATTAAGGATTTAAAACGACTGTTTAAATATTCTCGTATCGGTTAATTGGAGTAGCTCATGAATTCAATCTACAATCTATTAGGTCTGTGTAAATTAAAAGTTGTTGCTTTGATATTACTTACTGCGGTTGTCGGTATGTTTTTAGCTGTTCCTGCTCCTTATTTACCCGAGTGGCACCTGGTGATTTATGCGTCTTTAGGCATTGGCATGGCTGCCGCTTCAGCTGCTGTATTTAATCATGTGGTTGATGAGAAAATTGACATGCAGATGTCACGCACTGATCAGCGTCCGTTGCCCCAAGGCAAAGTAAGCCGCCATCAGGCGCTTATTTGGGGGGTTCTGCTAGGAATTGTTGGTCTTGGTATATTGGAATTGTTTGTCAATACGCTAACTATGATTTTAACGTTTATATCATTAATTGGTTATGCAGTGATTTACACCATGTATTTAAAGCGTGCTACACCACAAAATATTGTTATTGGTGGTGCAGCAGGTGCAGCACCGCCAGTATTGGGCTGGACAGCTATTACTGGCGGGCAAAATATTGAATTCGCACTATTGTTATTTTTAATAGTTTTTATCTGGACACCACCTCATTTTTGGGCGTTAGCAATACACAGGGTTAAAGAGTATAAAAAAGTCAATATACCGATGCTGCCCGTTACACACGGCCTTGCTTATACAAAAAAGCAGATACTGCTTTACACCATTTTATTGGTTGTGGTGACTGTACTGCCTTATCTCGTAGGAATGTCTGGATTAATTTATTTAGCATCTGCTTTGATTTTGGGAGTTATATTTTTATGGTATGCGGTCAATATAAATAATCGCCCCAAAGATGTTAAGATTGCTTGGAATACGTTTACTTATTCAATCAATTAATTGATGCTGATTTTTCTTGCTTTGTTGATTGATCACTATTGGCTGATTACTTTATAAGCAAAAGATATGAAAGATATTGGCCAGGTAGTTAAAGCGGTAACATCAGCCATGGTGGGTGTCGGCAAAAAAGAAGACTTAATCAAGAATCTTGAGAGAACAGAAGAGCAAGGCCCGCGACCTTATATTGTTGTCGGCCTAATAATGACTGTTGGCTTTATTGCAATGATAATTGTAATTGTCAAATTGGTATTGCCCTAATCTAGCGTCTCAAGAATCAGATCAAGTGCAGGCGCCATCTTCTTCGCATTATGTGGGTTGGTCAACAATCCCACTAGCTCAAGGTTGGGATTTAACAACAAGTAGCTAGCAGTATGATCAATCAAATAGTCAGATTTTGGCGCATGATTAGCATGGCCTTCCATGTGCATGGTCATTTTCGTGTGATCAGCTTTTGGCGCATGATTAGCATGGTCGTGAGAAGACCTTTGTTTAATTTGTGCAATTTCATGATACACGCCTAACGCTTTGGTTAGCTTTCTTAGATCTTCATCTTTGGCACTCAAACCAACAAAGTCAGCGTTAAAACGTCCGACGAATTTTGTTAGCTTGCCAACATCGCGATCTGGATCGACAGAAATAAATACAACTTGTAGCTTTTCAGCTTGATTCATTTTTCCAACAGTTTGGTTTAAAATTGCTAAATCTATCGGACATACATCCGGACATGATGTATAGCCAAAATATAAAATAGACCATTTATTGTTGGCAATAGTAGATAAAGAGACTGATTTATTATTGTCGTCGATTAGTGAAAGATTACCATTCAGGGTCTTAGGGCTTGGATATACAGAAACCGTAGGAGATACTTGCTCTTTAAGGTTTTTTATATTGGGTTGCGCTGCATAATAGCTTAAAAAAATCAGGCTAGTAATAATCAAGATTAAGATTAAATGTTTTTGTTTCATAAAAATATATTGGTTAAGATTTAAAAGATTTGTGAATTAATGCAATTATGCTTAGTAGTAATAATAGAGCGACAACATTGTGTAAGACAGCAACAACCATTGGTAGTGAATGTAAAACATTGATGATACCTAATATTAATTGCATAATAAGTAGCAACGCAATGACAAACAAGTGCGTATGCAGGCGCTTGTATTGGTGAAAACGATACAGCATGGTACCGATTATTATTGTAGTTATCAATGCGCCGATTCGGTGAACAAACTGAATGCCTGCACGATTAGTGTCATTCAAGATGCCATATTCATAATTGATGCCAATTGGACCCCAATAAAAAATTTTAGAAAGATTCATTTCTGGCCACCAGGATCCTAGACAAGTAGGAAACTGTTCTCCACATGATAGTGCGGCATAGTGAGTGCTTGTCCAGCCGCCTAATGATATTTGTAAAAACAATATGATTAAAGTGAATAGCAAAATGACTTTATTAGAGGCCGATATACGACTATAAGTTTGAGTGGGTTTGGTTTGGTTAAGTAGCAGCCAAAAAAGCACTGCAGTGGTAATAAACCCACCTAATAGATGAATGGTAACTATTCCAGGGTGTACCAGCAAGGTAACGGTCCACATGCCAAATGCGCCTTGTAGCATAACAAAAAAAGCGGCAAATGTGGGTAATGACATAGATTGTCGATAAATTGGCTTGTTGTTAAGCGCTTGCCACCACAATAGTAAAATGACCAACCCTAGTGTTGAGGCGGCGTATCGGTGTATCATTTCTTTCCAACCCTTGACAGATTCAAGTGGGCGCTCATAACCCTCAATTATTGAACCTTCTTTTGCATCGGGAACAATCAACTGGCCGTAACACCCTGGCCAATCAGGACAACCCAAGCCTGCATCTGCAAGACGGGTGTAGGCTCCAAGCACCACTACCACTAGCGCTAAAACGATCGATACTTTGAGTAATTTTCTATACATGTAGATGCTATAACATTGTTTTTTATGCCAAAAAAAACCATCAACTCAATGTTAAATTTGAGCTGATGGCTATTAAATATTAAGACTGTTAGTTTATGTTTTCAATCATTTCCTCATAGGCATGCCACGTGGCATGAGCTAGCACTGGAATAATAATAACCAGGCCGTAAAAGTAAGGTGTTAACAAGCCTAATGTGACGATAGAAGCAACAAATACAATCCATGGAATCATGACCAGGACATTTTTTGAAGCGGCTCGCAGACTTGTTGTTATCGCTGTTAATGGATCAACATCTTGATCGTGAATCATTGGAAATGAAAACCAGCTAATCATAAAGGCAATCAAGGCCAACACTCCGGTAAAGATGGAATACGCAACAACAAACCCCATATTTGTGCCATTGGAAAAATCAGCAACGATATTTTGAATGATGGTCAGATCTGAGTTAACAATATTAAGTGTTCCAGCTGTAAAGACAGTATAAATCAGAGGTGAAAACACCATCCAAGTTACAGCTATCAACATCAAGATGATTGATAAGAAAATTGAAGGGCATGAGCCGTTTGACTTGATCGAGGCTTTTAATACGCTACCGATGGTAGGCTTTTCCCCTTTGGAAATTCGTCTAGAAACATCATACAGGCTAATAGCGGAAATAGGGCCTAGTACTAAAATTATCATGGCAACAAGCGGTCCAGCAACATCGTGTAATGCAGCTGACTGTGACAGAAGTGTCCACAAGTTGTAAACCACTAGAGTAAACAGTCCGCCATAAAAAACAGCTAGTTTTGGGCAAACCATGATATCTTTAAAGGCCTTGATAATCCAAGTTGCTGGAGAGCCAAAGCCAATGCGATTAACGGCTGCCTTTTTGCCTGAATTTTTTTGCATTCTAGCTGTTTGAACTAATGCCATCTTTCCTCCTCAAGAAATTAATTTTTTAACATTAAATCATTCATTCTAAGCCTTGTCAAGCTTATTTTAGGTTTTTTGAATTTGATTAATAAATTTAAAAAAAACATACTATCGACACAATGTTTTGTAGTAAGATGATTGAAATTTTTTGATCAGCTTGATGTTTATTTTCAGGCGATTGCTTTTATCTGGGGGGATATATGAGCAAATTATCAAGGGCTATAGTAGCGCCTATAGCATTAATTTCTACAGCAGTATTTTCAGAGTACGGCTTAAATATGACTGAGGGTGTTACCTCAATCAGTCATGATATTTACGATCTGCACATGATGGTTTTTTGGGTTTGTGTTGTGATTGCAACAATTGTCTTTGGAGCGATGTTTTATTCTGTTTTCGCTCATAGAAAATCAAAAGGAGCGGTTGCCGCTCAGTTTCATGAAAGCACCAAGGCTGAGATTCTATGGACGCTGATTCCGGTTGTTATTTTAGTGGGTATGGCAATACCAGCCTCTAAGACGTTAATTGATTTGGAGGATACCTCTAAAGCCGAAATGACCATTAAGATTACAGGGCATCAATGGAAGTGGCAGTATGATTATCCTAAGGAAGGGATAAGTTTTATCTCTAACTTGGCCAAAACCTCTAAAGATTCAGTTGCTACAGATGTAGATAATCTAAATAAAGAGAGCTACAAGACAGGAGCGCTAAAAGTTGACAACTATTTATTAGAAGTCGATAAACGCATGGTCTTGCCAGTTGACACGTCAATTCGCTTTCTAATTACTTCGAATGACGTAATTCACAACTGGTGGATACCGGCTTTCGGCGTTAAACAAGACGCCAATCCTGGGTTTATTAATGACGCTTGGGCTAAAGTTGACAAAATTGGCACTTACCGAGGCCAATGTGCTGAGTTGTGCGGCAAGGATCATGGTTTTATGCCGATTGTAGTCGACGTTGTATCTAAAAAAGACTATGCTAAGTGGGTTGCTAAAGAGCAAGCAGCTTCTGCTGCAGCTGCTGCAAGCGCCACTCAAGTTTGGTCAAAATCCGATCTAATGTCTAAAGGCAAGAGTGTGTACGAATCGAATTGTGCAGGTTGCCACAAGATTGACGGATCTGGCATACCGCCGATTTTTCCAGCTATGAAAAACTCTGTCATTGCAAATGGTATCGCAGCAGAGCACATAAAAATCGTACTACATGGCGAGGGTGGCATGCCAACATTTAAGATGTTAGGTGATACAGATCTGGCTTCAGTTATTACTTATGAGCGAAATGCATTTGGCAATACCGGTAGCGTGGTTCAGCCTTCAGATATCAAATCTGCACGTTAATTAAAGGAGAGATACTATGACAACAGCAACAACTTCTCATGATGACCACCACCATGGCCCTGAAAAAGGTCTGATGCGCTGGGTTAAAACCACAAACCATAAAGATATTGGGACACTATATTTGTGGTTTGCATTTACGATGCTGCTGATCGGCGGCGCGCTGGCTATGGGTATTCGCATGGAGCTCTTGCAACCCGGTTTGCAGCTAATGGAGCCGCATTTCTTTAATCAATTAACAACCATGCACGGACTAATCATGGTGTTTGGCGCCATTATGCCTGCTTTTGTAGGCTTAGGAAATTGGCTGATTCCAATGATGGTTGGCGCACCTGACATGGCGTTGCCACGCATGAACAACTGGTCATTTTGGATTTTGCCATTTGCTGGGGCTATTTTACTTAGTACATTTTTTATGGAAGGCGGTGCGCCAGCATTTGGCTGGACGTTCTATGCACCACTATCAACCACATTTGCCCCAGACAGCACTGACTTCTTTATTTTCGCTATTCATCTGTTAGGGTTTTCGTCCATAATGGGCGCGATTAACATTATTGCAACGGTGCTTAATATGCGCGCACCTGCAATGAAGTTGATGGACATGCCATTATTTGTATGGACATGGTTAATTACCTCATTCTTGCTGATTGGCGCAATGCCAGTGTTAGCTGGAGCAGTTACCATGATGCTGACGGATCGTAATTTTGGCACTGCATTTTTTGATGCTACCGGTGGTGGTGATCCGGTTATGTTTCAACATATTTTTTGGTTCTTCGGGCATCCAGAGGTTTATATTATGATATTGCCAGCATTTGGCGTGGTTTCTCACATTATTCCAACCTTTGCCCGTAAGCCGTTATTTGGTTATTCGTCAATGGTGTATGCGACCGCATCGATTGCATTCTTGTCATACATTGTATGGGCGCATCATATGTTCTTAACTGGCATGCCTGTCGCAGGCGAGTTGTATTTTATGTATGCAACCATGTTGATTGCGGTGCCTACAGGTGTTAAGGTCTTTAATTGGATTGCCACTATGTGGCGAGGTTCAATGACGTTTGAAACACCGATGTTATGGGCGGTATCATTTGTATTTTTATTTACTATTGGTGGATTCTCAGGGCTTATGCTGGGCATTGCTCCAGCAGATATTCAATACCATGACACATACTTTGTGGTTGCTCATTTTCATTATGTATTAGTAACAGGTGCCTTATGGTCAATCATTGCTGCAACATTCTATTGGTTGCCAAAATGGACAGGAAAGATGTACAACGAAGGGCTAGCTAAAGTACATTTTTGGTGGGCAGTTATTTCAGTCAATGTATTGTTCTTTCCTCAGCATTTTCTGGGTCTAGCCGGCATGCCAAGACGAATTCCTGATTATTCTTTACAGTTTGCAGATTTTAATATGATTTCATCCATTGGCGGATTTGCGTTTGGCGCTTCATTTATATTATTCACTTATATTATTGTTGACTGTATTCGCAACGGCAAGCCGGCAACAGCAAGACCATGGGAGGGCGCTAAAGGGTTGGAGTGGACGTTAGCTCCAAAGGCACAGTATCACAGCTTTAACACGCCGCCATCAAAAGAGTTGATTAAGTCAGAGTCTCAACACTCTTGATGGAAGGTAGAGACAAGAGTGTCATGATCACAGCGGTGATTGTTGGCACTATAGCAATAGGAGTATTTGTGGCGACCATTGTGTTTTATGGCCAATGACTTGAGAACAAGAGCCAAGATCAAAACATCATTTTGGGTTAAGTTAATATCTGCACCTATATTTATGTTTGTTTTTGCTGTTGTTATCATGCCACCAATTTATGATGTTTTTTGTGAAATTACGGGCTTTAATGGAACAACGGGGCGGGTAGATTCTAGTCAAACATATGAAGTTAAAGAGGATAGAAAGATAGACGTTAGTTTTTTTGCAATGACGATGGGTGGATTTCCTGTTCAATTTAAACCTAAGGTGAATGAAATGGAAGTAGTGCCTGGAAAGTTTTATACAACAAGTTATATTGCAAAAAACAATACCGATCAAATTATTATTGGTCAAGCGGTTCCAAGTGTTGCGCCAACAGATGCGGCACTACACTTTAAAAAGTTAGAGTGTTTTTGTTTTAATAGGCAGGTGTTTAAGCCATATGAAGAGCTGGAAATGACATTAAGATTTGTAGTCGAGCCAGAACTCGATGAGCGTATACAAGATATAAGCTTGTCATATAATTTTTTTAAACTTGATAGTTAAAAAATGGGGAAGAGAATATGAGTGAAAAAGAATATTACATACCAGATGGAACGTACTGGCCAATAATTGGCTCAATTGGAATCACATTATTGTTGGTAGGGTTTGCCAATCAAATGCATGAGGTTAGCTGGGGGTCATCGGTGATGACGCTAGGTTTTTTAATCACAGTTTTTATGTTATTTGGCTGGCTTGGACAAGTAGTTAATGAAAGTGTTAATGGTAAATACAACAGCCAGGTAGACCGTTCATTTCGCTGGGGCATGAGTTGGTTCATTTTTTCAGAAGTGATGTTTTTTGCTGCCTTCTTTGGCGCTTTGTTCTACGCAAGAATGTTAAGCGTTCCTTGGTTAGGCGGGGCAGACAATAATGTATTCACCCCTGATCTATGGAATGGTTTCAGTGCTTCTTGGCAACAAATAGCCTTTACCACGCCTGGAACTACGCTGCAATCAGGTACAGCAATCTCTATTCCTACGAAACTGGTTGAGGCAACTGGACTGCCGGCATTAAACACTATTTTGTTATTACTTTCTGGCGTGACACTAACTTTGGCACACCACGCTTTAAGAAGTGATAAGCGTAATCAAGTTATCGGCTGGTTGGTTGCTACAATTGCCTTGGGTGTGGCATTCTTAGGTTTTCAAATTATGGAATATTCGCATGCTTATGCTGATGGACTTAAGTTAACATCAGGTATCTATGGCTCAACTTTTTATATGCTGACAGGCTTTCATGGATTCCATGTTACGTTAGGCGCAGTTATGCTGACGGTTATTTTATTCAGGGTGCAAAAAGGGCATTTTAGTGCAGATAATCACTTTGCCTTTGAAGGTGTTGCATGGTACTGGCACTTTGTTGATGTAGTTTGGCTTGGGTTGTTTGTATTTGTATATTGGGTTTAATTAAGTTTTTGTTATAAGGGATTAATATGTCAAACGTAATTATTATTGTTATTATTGTCGGAATTTTATTAGCATTAGGATCAGGCTTGTTAGGCTTGATGCGTGGCGGGTCCGACGGATCTGACAAAATGTTTCGATCATTAGTGGTGCGCGTCGCCCTTTCATTGTTCTTGTTCGGAATTTTGATGCTATCTGGTTATATGGGTTGGATAGAGCCTAATGTTGTTATCATGGATGCTTCTATTGCCAAGTGATTGCGAGACTGTTATCTCTACCAAGTTTTTTGATAGGATTGGTTATATACGGATTGGTATCCTTAGGTTTTTGGCAACTTGAACGTGCTGATGAAAAACAAAGAATTATAGATAACAGAACTCTAGCTCAAAGTTTAGCGCCAGAGCAAATTTCAAATTCGTCCGATTTATTAAAAAAAGAATATCACAAGGTGTTGTTAGCTGGCAATTATGTTGATGATTCTCAATTTATATACGACAATCAGACCGTTAATGGCAACGCGGGTTATTATGTCCTCACTCCATTTGTTTTGTCTGACCATAAAGCCATCTTAATAAATCGAGGGTTTGTATCTTGGAATGGTAGACGAGACAGTATTGGCAGCATAAACATAGGTGCTCAAAATCGAGTCATAGAAGTGTCTTTAATTAAGCCTGTTGAACGTATGAATTTAAATGAAGATCTTATAAGTAATGTTTTTCCAGTGTTAATTCAATCCGTTAATATTGGAAAAATTAGTGCATTATCCAACCTAGATTTAGTGCCTATTATTGGAAGGCTAGATAAAGCTTCTGAAGATGGATTTTATAGAAAATGGCAGCCTTTCTATGGAAGTATAGATAAGCATCTAGGCTATGCATTTCAATGGTTTACAATGGCTTTTGCACTATTTGTCATCAGCCTTAAACTGCTGATAAGGAGCAAATAAAAAAACTTTACCTCATTATAAATAGGGTTTAATGTAAAATAACGTCGATATTAAAAGTAGACTATTGGTTACAACAACAAGGATTAAGCATGAATTTATCAGAAAAATATGATATGACTGTCGTAAAGTGGTTTACGATTATGTCGTCAGTTTATTTAGTGGCAGGTACGTTTTTTGGTGTGTATATTGCCTCAGAATTAGCATTTCCATACCTAAATGATTTAGGCACAGATCTGCCATATTTTCAGTTTGGCCGCCTAAGACCGCTACATACTAATACAGTAATTTTTGCCTTTGGCGGGTCTGCATTAATGGCAGCGGCATTCTACATTGTGCAAAGAACCAACCAAGTGCGCTTATGGTCGAACAAAATGGCCTGGTTTACATTTTGGTCATGGAATACGGTTATTGTCCTAGCTATAGTTACCTTGCCATTAGGTTTGACACAATCAAAAGAGTACGCAGAGTTAGAATGGCCGATTGATATTTTAATTGCTTTGTCATGGTCTTCATATTTATATAACTTTATCATGACCATCCATATGCGTGACAAAAACAAAGTGCCACATGTGTATGTAGCAAACTGGTTCTTCATGGGTATGATGGTAATGGTGACATACTTACACGTGGTAAACAATCTGTCTATTCCTGTAGACTGGTTTAAGTCTTATTCTATTTTCTCTGGCGTGCAAGATGCAATGATCCAGTGGTGGTGGGGTCATAATGCTGTTGGCTTCTTCTTAACAGCAGGATTTTTAGGAATGATGTACTACTTTGTGCCAAAACAGGCGCAACGCCCAGTTTACTCATATCGTTTGTCTATTATTCACTTCTGGGCATTGATGTTTGGTTATGTATGGTTAGGCGCTCATCACTTACAATATACAGCACTACCAGATTGGGCGGGTTCATTAGGCGCAACGATCTCATTAGCAATGATTATTCCTTCATGGGGTGGTGCGCTAAATGGCATCTTAACACTGTCAGGCGCTTGGGATCGTTTACGTGAAGATTACATTTTGCGTTTCTTGATTATGTCACTAGCATTCTACGCAATGAGTACTTTTGAAGGTCCAGTAATGGCAGCTAAAAATGTAAACGCATTGTCACACTATACGGATTGGACTATTGGTCACGTACATTCTGGCGCATTAGGTTGGAACATTATGGTTGCAGCAGGATCGCTGTACCATATGATTGAAAGAATCTATAACGTCAAGTTAAATCAAAAACTATTAGCCGCACACTTCTGGATTCATACGGTTGGCGCAGTGACATATATTATTGCGATGTGGGTATCAGGCATCATGCAAGGTTTGATGTGGAGAGCTTACGACGAGTATGGCACTTTAGCATACACGTTTGCTGAATCGGTAGCAGCAATGCACCCATACTACGTCATGAGAGCGGCAGGTGGTGTACTAGTATTTACTGGCGCGGTTATTATGTTGATTAACATTGTTAGCACCATTCGCCGAGCAAATGCTGCTCAGCCAGCTAACGCATAAGAGGAGATAGATAATGTCAAACCATAACGGTAAAGAAAGCCTACAAGCTAAACTTGAAAAAAATATTTTCGCAATGTATCTGTTTATGGCATTAGCAGTGTCATTGGCAGGTATTGTGCAAATTGTTCCATTGTTTACAAATCCTGATACAGTTAAACAAACCGCACAAGCGGCTGATGGTAGTACACAGCAATTAACATGGCAAAGAAAAGAAGGTCAGACACTGCAAGACTGGAAAGCTGGTGATGGAGTGCGACCACACACAGCACTTGAGCTAGCAGGGCGTGATATTTATCAACGAGAAGGCTGCTTCCTGTGTCATTCACAAATGATTAGACCATTTAGAGATGAGAATGAGCGTTATGGCCATTACTCGCTTGCAGTAGAATCTCAATATGACCATCCATTTCAATGGGGATCAAAAAGAACAGGCCCTGATTTGGCCCGTGTAGGCGGTAAATATTCTGATGAATGGCACATCCTACATTTACGCCATCCTCAGGCTTTGGTACCAGAGTCGGTCATGCCTAAGTATAAGTTTTTAGATAATGCAATAGTTGATGGTGACAAAATCGCAGTGCATATGAAAGGCTTATCAAAGGTTGGCGTACCATATACAGATGCAGACATTGCAGGCGCTAGTGAAACGGTTACAGGTAAGACTGAAATGGATGCAATGGTGGCTTACTTACAAGTACTAGGCACCATGATTAAATTTGAAAACGGTACTACTTACCGCGAATAATGACTTTAGTTGATAAAATTGGCGCTGTTACTGCAGTAGTAGTATTTATTTTATTAGCTGGCGCTTATTTTTATTCATTTAGACCAAAAAATAAGCAAAAATTTGAAGACTTACGAAATTTCGTTAATGATGATGACGAGCGTTAAGAGGAGACAACAATGAGTAAACATGAGAATCCATATCCTGGTGAAAATAACACAGGACACTTTTGGGATGATGAACAAGATTTAAGAGAGTTGAACAATCGCCCACCAAGATGGTACATGCAATCAATGTTTGTGGGCTTAATTGCCATTGTGTTTTATTCATTTTATTTTCCAAGTATTCCTTGGTTTGGCGATCACTATAAGGGTTATGCTGATGAAAATGGTAAAACTTGGACCATGATTACAGAGATGAACGAGAGTGTTGCAGAGCTTGAAGCTTATCGCGAAAAGAAATTTGCAGCAACGGAACAGGCTATTGCTGACAGTTCATTGGAAGATATTGTGCGTGACGATGAGCTGAAAACTTATGCAATCAAAACTGCAAAAACATTATTCGGTGATAATTGTGCAGCTTGTCATGGTGCGGGTGGTCAAGGTAATGCTGGGTTCCCTGTATTGGCAGATGACGATTGGTTATACGGTGGCTCTTTAGCTAAGATTAGTCAATCAATTACAAATGGCCGAAAGGGTAATATGCCAGCACGTATGCTTGGCATCACCGATGCTCAAGCAGCTGAACTTGCAACATTCTTAATTGAGACAGGCAAGGGTACTCATGGTAACCCGAATCCAGCATCTAAAGCTCTGTACATGATGAAAGGCTGTATTGGTTGTCATGGCCCTACACTAGCAGGTAACCAAATGCTTGGTTCGGCAAATTTAAGTGATAGTATTTATCGTTTTGAAGCAGAAGATCAACATGCATCAGTTGTGCGTACGATTCTTCATGGTGTCAACCAAGCTAACAACCCTGAAACACAAGACGCCGTTATGCCAGCATTTGGCCACTCAAAAGTGATTAACGCAACACAGATCAAAAAACTTGCAGTCTATGTTCATCAGCTTGGTGGCGGCGATCCTGTTAAGCCAGCACCAAAAAAGATCAAAGTTTCAAAAGATGGTAAATATAACCCAGTAGTAGCTAAAAGTAATTCATTTGCAGATATAGTTGCTGCAGCTGAAGCTAATTATAAGAAAAATTTAGCACAGAATTCAGCATGGAGAGATACCGGTAAAATGATTAAAGAGGCTAAAAAAACTAAGGACGTTGCCTTAGCGAAAAAAGCAAATACACAAGCAGTTAACGCATTAAAACAGGCTTCAGTTGCGTTAACTGCAGGGCCTAGATTCTAGATCTATGTCGGCCTAATTAAAATGCCCCATCAAGGGGCATTTTTTTTGACATTAAAAAAATTATTAATTCATTAATTTTTATATAA
>NZ_JAQWSS010000025.1 GCF_029243085.1 Candidatus Thioglobus sp.
ATTCTTGAGGGATTAGATGGTGTTCAAAAAATGTCAAAATCGCTTAACAACTATATTGGCATTAATGATGCACCAGATGACATGTTTGGAAAAATTATGTCCATCTCTGATGATTTAATGTGGCGCTACCTAGAGTTACTAAGCTTCGAAACACTAGAAACAATCGCCTCATGGAAAGTAGAGGTTGAAAATGGTGAAAATCCACGAAATATCAAATTCCGTCTAGCAGAAGAAATCATCACCCGCTTTCACAACACCGAAGCAGCAACACAAGCACAACAAAACTTTATTAATCGTTTTGCTAAAAATCAAGTACCTGATGAAATGCCAGAATTTAGCTTTGATGCTGGCATTAAAATTGCTAATCTTTTCAAAGACGCAGGTCTGGTTAATTCCACTTCAGATGCCTTTAGAATGATTAAAGACGGTGCCGCTAAGATTGAAGGTGAGAAAATTTCTGATCGGAATCTGGTGCCTGAAATAGGCACAGCAGTTTATCAGGTGGGTAAGAGGAAATTTGCGAAAGTGACAATTCAGTAAAAAAATGCTATAATATTGACTCCAGGGGATGACATGGCTTCGACGAGGAGTTGGATCTCAAGGACGCATGCCGAGGATAAAGATAACTCGTAAAAATATGCTTTAAAAATATAGTTGCAAACGAAAACAACTACGCTTTAGCAGCATAATGCTAACCGCCCCTTAGAGATTGTCTGTATTTTTAAGATGGCGGCCGTTTACAGACTCGCTAGGATTGTTCTTTTCAGATAATTCGGTTAAAACTTTTGAAAATCGCTTCTTACATCCCTGATGGTCGGGTGGTAGGTGGCTAACTCAAATAGATCAAGCTAAGCATGTAGACTCTTTGTTTGAAGGTTTTCGGACGCGGGTTCGATCCCCGCCATCTCCACCAAATTATAACCACTCTAAATCTTGCCTTTAAGTGGGCATCTAACTACCCTTTGATACACAGAAAACTAGTAGCAAAATTGGCATAAATACCAATAGAATCAGGAATTGCTATTATTGTAAAAATATATTAATACTTAGACTTTAAACAATACCATAAGAACTTTATTCAGCTGTTTTGATTTACTTTATAAGATTTCGAGCAAAGCCTTCATTTGAGCCAATGAAGTCGGAAGTTGCAAAACACCGTGCAATGGATAATCCACTGCGGCAAGAACATCAATATACTTTATTTCTTTTTTGTTGGCTAGAACAATCACTTTGGTGTTTGGTGAGTACTTAATAAGACTAACCAATAACACCTCTATATTGGACTTATAAATGCCACTGTAGTTGGTACTATAAGCATAGAAGAACTCGACCACAATAAAATCTGCTGGTTGTTTTTTAATTAGCGTCACTGCTTTACGAACACTATTAACCCTGAACTCCCTCAACCCTTTATGCTGATACAGATCACTAAAATCTGGAAATAATGGTGACTCAACAATTGTGACAATGGTGGAACTAGACATAATTTTAATAGACCTATAATTTTCCTTTTAACAGATAAAACACCATAGCCACTAATACAACAATAACTAGCAACTCAATAGCAAACATGTATTTAATCATGTAATATAATTTATTTATTTTTGTACAACTATTAAAAACCTATCTAATCGTTAAAAATATCTTTTAACGTATTTTCGATTTGTGGGTATTTAAAAACGAAACCATGCTCAGATAGTTTAGTAGGCTTGATCGCTAAACTTTTAGTTAGCACTTGAGAGCCTTCTCCAAAAATCAATTTAAGCTGCCACTCAAATGTGGTTAAAAAAAATGCTTTCTTTAATTGATTGGCTAAGGATTGTCCAAATTTTTTCTGAGTAATCAATTGAGGCGAGGTTAAATTAAAGGTGCCCACTAAATTTTTATCAATGGCGTAATTAAAAGCTGAAACAAGGTCTTTAATATAAACCCATGGAAAACATTGTTTTCCAGATCCAATTGGCCCACCTAAACCCAGTTTGTACATTGGTAGCATTTCTTTAAGAGCGCCTCCCTCTTTACTTAAAACTACACCAAATCTAAATATTAAAGCATCTTCTGATATTTTTCGTGCAAGAGCTTCCCACTCAACTGATAATTGTGAGAGAAAATCATTGCCTGAGTGCAAAAAATCTTCATCTAAAGGTTCTTCACAAAAAGATTCTGGATAGAAGCCTACAGCAGATGCAAAAAAAACTTTTGGTTTCTTTTTGAGTTTGCCAAAAATATTGGCCAAAATTTGATTCGATTTGATTCGACTATCCCAGATCTCTTGCTTATATTTAGAAGTCCATCGTTTTGCAATGGTTGCGCCAGAAAGCTGAATTAAAATATCAGACCATTGAATGCTTGCCAAAAGGTTTTCTTGATCTTGATAAATCGCTCGTCCAAATGTACGCACGTTATGACTGTGCTGAAATTCATTTTTTAAGGCTTGGCCAATTAGTCCCGTCCCACCTAAAATTACAATATTCATTGATCACTCCAATCTTTTGTTTTATCGTAAACAATCCCAGATAAGCATGCTATATGGTCTTCTCGGGTATTTAAAGCAGGTATATATTGATACGACTCGCCACCAGCTTCGATAAAATAATCTTTATTTTCTTCTTCGATTTCTTCAATTGTTTCTAAACAATCTGCTGAAAAACCTGGGCAAATTATTTGGACATTTTTAATATCTTTTTTAGGTAAAGACTTTAAAGTTTCATCAGTATAGTCTCGCATCCACTCTTCTCTTCCAAAACGAGATTGAAAGCTCATTTTATAAGTGCTTGGCTCAACATCTAATTTCTTGGCCAGCAAGTGTGTTGTTTTGCAGCAATGACAAGGATAGCTATCACCGTTGTTAAAATATCTTTTTGGAATTCCATGATAAGACATGAGTAACAAGTCTGGCTTACCATGTTTTGTTTGGAACTCATTAACACTGCTAGCTAAAGCATCAATATAGCGCTGGTCATTATAATAATGACTGATAAATTTTAATTCAGGAACCTTTCTCCAAGTTTTTATTTCATCACTGACCGCATCAAAAGTAGATCCGGTCGTTGCAGACGCATACTGAGGATATAACGGAAGAATCATTAATTTTTCACAACCTGATTTCTCTAAAGCTTGAAGGGCTGATTTAATTGATGGATTGCCATATCGCATTCCTAATTCAACTTGATAAACGTTGGGATATTTTTGCTCTAAATCCTGTTGCAAAAGTTCCTTTTGTTGCTTTGAAATATCAAGCAACGGAGATCCTTCACCAAATTCACCCCAGACTGTCTCATATGCTTGTGCTGATTTTTTTGGTCGAATATTTAAAATAATGACATTTAATATCAGCTTCCAAATCCAACGTGCTGGTGGTGGCTCAACAACTCTGGTATCGGATAAAAACTCTTTAAGATATGTCTTTAAAGAGCCTTTGGTTGGAGAGTCAGGTGTGCCCAAATTAGTAATTAAAATTCCAATTTTTGCTTTACTAGCAGATTCATAAGGGGTGGAACATTTATACATAAGAACTCCTAAATATTAGCCCTTAACGCTAGCTCTTTTGGATAAGGATTAAGATAGTATTGGTTTGACAAATACTCATTTTTAAATCTTCGTTGAAATAAATTGATTAAAGCCATCGGGGTAGATAAAGGCACTTCATAATTTTTATAAGAATCAAAAACTAACAACAATTCTTGCTTCGACTCAAAATCTAGTTGATTTTTGAAATATCCCATTATATGTTGCATAGTGTTAATATGTTTTTTTCTTGTGGCTTGAATCTTAATTATCTTCATAAATTCGGTAAAGTACTCTTGACGCACCTCTTTGATATTCTGACGATTAGCCGATGAAGCAATCTTTCCAAGAATGGATGGATATTGTGAACCTCGAGCCATAATTGAGTATTTGTATGCTGCATGGAATTTAGTTAACTCATGAACTGTGTCATTAATCATAGTAAATCGATAATGCGCATAAACCCTTTCAAAAAAATTTTCTCTTATTTTGCTATCATTTAATCTCCCTTCATCCTCGACCGGGATGTTCGGATTCATCTGCATGAAAATTTTGGCAAATGCTCCAATACCACGATAATCTGGGGTGCTATTAATATCTTGATGAATTGGCACCCTTTCAATGCCACAACTAGGCGATTTAGCTTTAAAAACAAAACCATTTAGTGACTTGGCAAATGATTCGGCGCTTTCTTGAGCAAACGCTTGCATTGCTTTTGTAAAATCAATACTATGATCATCGCGATCGACTAAAAGAATGTCATCTTTAGATTTGTACAGATGTATTGGGGGCCTTGGCGTCCCCATCCCCGCACCAATCTCTGGGCAGGTTGTTACATAATTGAAATACTGTTCAGCTACTTCATGGATAAACTTGTTATTTTTATGTCCGCCATCATAGCGAACTTTGAAGCCCATTAAGCAGGCGCTAATACCTACATTGGGTTTTGTTTGATTATCATTATTCATATCATAAATTATATCTATAAAAAACTTATACAAAAATAAATTTATTGTATAATTTGTATAATTATGAAAACAAAAAAACTATTTCCGATTAGAGAATTTGGCGCCTTAACTGGCGTTAACGCATCAACTTTGAGGGCTTGGGAGAGGCGCTATGGCCTCATTAAACCGGAGCGCACCCCGAAAGGTCATAGACTTTTCAAACAAGAAGATGTTCATCAGGTAAATCGTATTAAACAATTAATTAGCGATGGGCATGGCTTTGCTAATATCAAAAAAATTATAGATTCGCCTGAAGATTCTAGAATTGATTCTAATGTTGAAGACTTATGGGAAGAGCCTATTAGGAAAGCAAAAACTGCC
>NZ_JAQWSS010000030.1 GCF_029243085.1 Candidatus Thioglobus sp.
TATTAACAGCAACTTCTGCTTTGTCTCGATTAAACTCCAAAGCTTGATCTTTAGACATTTGTAATAAAGTTGAGTAATAAGCCAGGGTAGAATTTTGAAAATTTGAAACACCATACCAACTAAACGTTGTCAGCAAGTACAGTAAGATAAAGCCAATAACATTCAGTGTGTATCGCCATTTAACAATTGGCTTTGACACTGACAATAATTTAACTGCCCAAAAAACAACTCCCAAAATAATAATCGACTTAACAATATTAAATTGCTCTACCCATAAAGAAAGCGTCATCCAGGGGTCTTCTGTAAATGCATGAAAACCAAAGCTTGAGGCGAAAGAGCGATACACCTCAAAATGCGACATTTGAACCAGCATCGGCAATGCAATAATCGCATAAACACCGAATTTATAAAAACGAGATTTAGCCATTGCTGGCCTCAATAAAAACAACAGCGACAGCAATGCTAACGATGACAGACCAAAATTAACCGCAACCCTTTTTATATCCCAGTTATCAATCACCCAGGCGTAGTCACGAACAACTAATAGATCGACTAGCGCAATCACCAGCCAAACTAGTAAGGTGGTTATTATTTGATTTGATCTAGCCATGTAGAAACGGTGTCAATTTCATTGTATTTGGTAAGGTCAATCTGCAATGGAGTGACTGATACGTAATTGTTAGCAATGGCATGGAAATCAGTGCCTACGCCGTTATCAGCCTCTTTGCCGTTTTCCCCAATCCAGTATAGGGATGAATCTTCTTTATCTTGAATACTGGGTTCAGACATATGGCGCTTGCCAAGGCGCGTAGTTTGAAAGCCCTTAATCTCATCAATTGATACATCCGGGACATTAACATTCAGCACCGTATCGTGTGATAGTTGCGCATGAGTGATTTGACTGATTAATTGTTGAACAATAATACCTGCTGTTTCAAAATTATGACCATTCCAGCTAGCAAGCGAAAAGGCAACTGATGGCAAGCCTAAGAAGCGCCCTTCTATGGCGCCTGCTACCGTGCCTGAATAAATAACATCATCACCTAAATTCGGGCCAAAATTAATACCTGTAACCACTAAGTCAAACGTATCGTCTAGAAAGCCACATAAGGCTAAATGCACGCAATCACTTGGTGTGGCATCAATACTGTAGACATTTGAGGCTATCTGGACAGGTTTTAATGCGCGATTGAGTGTTAAGGAGCTACTAGATGCTGATTTATTTTCATTCGGCGCAACAACAGTAACCTCATGGTCTTTCGATAAGTACCGAGTTAATGTTTGTATGCCTTCTGCTTGATAACCGTCATCATTACTAATGAGGATTTTCATTCGCCAATCGTAAGTTCGATCTGATCTTTTTTAACACCCACTTTAACCGTGCCACCATCAACTAATTTACCGAATAACAATTCATCAGCTAGCGGCTTGCGAATTTCTTTTTCAATCAGGCGTGACATTGGACGTGCACCCATATTGGCATCATAACCATTCGTCGCAAACCATTTTCTCGCAGCGTCAGAAATAACCAATGAAACTTTTTTATCTTCCAATGTGGCTTCAAGTTCAAATAAGAATTTGTTAACCACGTAGACAATCGTATCTTTATTGAGTGAGTTAAAGTAAATCACCTCAGATAAGCGGTTTCTGAACTCTGGGGTGAAAGTCTTCTTAAGTTCGCCTTCATAATCAAGTGAATGATCTTGATCGTTAAAGCCAATTGCTGCACGTTGTACGCTATGCGCACCCACATTAGAAGTCATTACCAATATGACATTTCTGA
>NZ_JAQWSS010000065.1 GCF_029243085.1 Candidatus Thioglobus sp.
GACGAGTGTTAGTTTCGTATTCAACGTGTGCTGTTGAGATTGTAATACCGCGCTCTCTTTCTTCAGGAGCATTGTCGATATCTGCATAATCTTTAAATTCACCACCTTGAGCTTCAGCCATTACTTTAGTCATTGCAGCAGTTAATGTTGTTTTACCATGGTCAACATGGCCAATTGTGCCAACGTTTACATGGGGTTTGGTTCTTTCAAATTTTTCTTTTGACATTTTATCTTCCTCTTTGTTTAGAACATTTAATTACTGGAGCTCACCAGCGGATTTGAACCGCCGACCTCTTCCTTACCAAGGAAGTGCTCTACCGACTGAGCTAGGTGAGCACAACCTTGCACTTGGAGCGGGTAACGAGAATCGAACTCGTCTCATTGGCTTGGAAGGCCAAGGTAATACCAATATACGATACCCGCAAAATCTTTTTGTTTATGGTGGTGAGAGAAGGATTCGAACCTTCGAAGCCAGAGGCGATGGATTTACAATCCACATACTTTAACCACTCGTAAATCTCACCGAAACAATCTTGAATTATCCCATAGGTAATTAGCCTTTGCAAGACTTAATTTGATGTTTTATTAGTTTTTTCTATAATCTAGACACGCCACTTGAAATTGCTGCGTCGTAAACTGCTTTTGGGACAATATCGATGAGCCTTTTATCAAATGGTTTTGGAATAATATAATCTTTACCAAAGCTGATTGAGTCGACGTTATAAGCTTGTAAAACATCTTCTGGAACTTCTAATTTTGCCAGTTCTTTAAGAGCGTGAACTGCCGCAATTTTCATCTCTATATTAATTTCGCTGGCTTTAGCATCTAATGCGCCACGAAAAATAAATGGAAAGCCTAGAACGTTATTAACTTGATTTGGATAGTCACTACGGCCTGTAGCCATAATCAAATCATCACGAACTGCATTGGCCTGGGCAGGTGAAATTTCAGGATCTGGATTGGACAAGGCAAATACAATTGGATTGTCAGCCATAGACCTTACCATGTCTTGTGACACTAAGTTGGCAGAAGCCACGCCAACAAATATATCACACTCTTGCATTGCATCAGCTAACGTTGTTTTGTCAGTTTTTGAAATGTAATCTTGCTTTTCTCGGCTTAGCCCTTGACGAGAATTATTTATAACTCCTTTTGAATCCACCAATAAAATATTTGATTTTTTAAATCCAAGTTCGCATAGCAAATCAAGTGTAGCAATACCAGCCGCACCCGCCCCTAAACAAGTTAATTTTGCAGTTTCAGGCTCCTTGCCTTGAATTTCTAACGCATTTAAAAGTCCTGCTGCAATAATAATAGCAGTACCATGTTGATCATCATGAAAAACCGGAATATCTAAATCCTTAATCAGTCTCTGTTCAATCTCAAAACATCGGGGTGCGGAAATATCTTCCAGGTTAATTCCTCCAAATGTTGGCGCAATATTTTTAACCGTTTGCACAAATTCATCGACATCTTGGGTATCAACTTCAATATTAAAAACATCAATATCAGCAAATTGCTTAAACAGCACGCCCTTACCTTCCATTACTGGTTTTGCTGCCAACGGCCCAACATTGCCCAAGCCTAATACCGCCGAACCGTCAGAGATAACAGCCACCAAATTACCCTTAATTGTATAGTCATATACCAGCTCTGGATTCTTGGCAATCTCTCTAACAGGTGCTGCCACACCAGGTGTGTATGCTAAAGATAAATCGTGATGGGTATCGAGTGCCTTGTGTGAAGATACTTGTATTTTTCCGGGGCGCTCGCCCTTGTGATAATCTAAGGCTAATTTGTGAAACTCTTTGCTCATTTTTGGGTTAATATTGTATTCAAGATAAGGTTGATATTATATAAGTATTAATTGGAAGTTATTATGGTTAATAAAATCAGTATTGTGGGTGCTGGACGAGTTGGAGAAAGTGTCGCTCAAATTCTTGCCATTAAAAAACTTACTGAATGCATTGCGCTAATTGGTCGTGATGAGCGACGTACCAAGGGTATTGCGCTTGATATTCAAGAGACTGCTAGTGTTCATCAGTTTGATACTAAATTGACTGGAAGTGGCAATATATCGAACATCAAAGATTCTAGCATTGTTATTATTACTGCAGGCTCTCCACGAAAACCAGGCATGAATAGAGCTGACGTAATGTCAGTCAATCTTAAAATTATTGACGATATCATGAATGGTATTATTGAATATGCACCTGACGCCTATGTAATTGTTGTCTCTAACCCGGTGGATGTACTCACTTACTATGCCAGTAAAAAATCCAACTGGCCACGTAATCGAATCATAGGTCAAGCGGGTGTTTTAGATTCAATGAGAATGTCTAGTTTTATTGCCATGGAAACTAATTACTCCATTAACGATATTCAGGCCATGGTACTTGGTGGGCATGGTGACACCATGGTACCTTTGCCAAGATTTACGACTGTTAGCGGAATCTCAATTGAACATTTATTAGATCAAAAAACTATCGATCATATTGTGCAGCGTACACGTGATGGTGGCGCTGAAATTTTAAATCTCAAGCAAAAATCCAGTGCCTATGACGCGCCAGGTGCTGCCGTTGCAATGATGGTTGAGTCGATTGTTCAAAATAAACACCGATTATTGCCTTGTATCAGTATACTTGATGGGGAATACGGACAAGATAATATTGCTATTGGCGTACCAGTTGTATTAGGCAAGCATGGCATTGAAAAAATTGTAGAGTTGGATTTTACGGCCACGGAGCAAGAATCTTTCAACACTTCAGTTAAAACCATTAAAAACTTAATTCAAGCAATTAAACATTAAAGTAATGGATTGCGTGACCCTACTGCTTCCTCGATTGAAGTAAAGCCGTCTTTTTTAAGAAGCTCAACCAGTCCGCGATTAATTTCGCCAACCACCTGTGGACCTTCAAAGATCATACCTGTAATCATTTCAATAAGATTTGCACCAGAAGTGATCTTCTCATAAGCATCTTCTGCGTTAAAGACACCCCCCACACCTATAATGGTTATTTTTCCTCGGGTTCTTTGGTAGACATGACGAATTACATTAGTTGAAATTCTCTGTACCGGTAAGCCACTCAGCGCGCCCTTGTCAAACGTCAACTCATCTTTAAGATACTCGTCACTCATTGATGGTTTGGTTAAGTTGGTGAGCACCAAGCCGTCAATTTTGTGTTTTAAGCAAGCATCAACAATGGTGTTAATTTCATTTATCTCTAAATCAGCCGCCATTTTTATATAAACTGGTTTACATTCTTGTTTGGTCTTATCTAGTGCACTAAGCAATTCATCTAAATTTTTTTGATCAACAAAAGGCTCGCCATCTTGGGTGTTTGGGCAAGAAATATTAATGGTGTAATAATGACCAATATCCGTAAATGCATTGACTGTTTTTAAATAATCGTCAATCGAATCTTGCAAATCAAAACTCGCAGCATTGTTAGTTTTGGCAGCGCTAATACCAATAGGTATCTTAAATTTTTTACCTTTTAATCTTTTAGCAATAGATTGGGCACCTTGGTTATTAAGGCCGTACCAGACTAAAATTGATTTAGATTTAACCAATCGAAATAAACGCCTACCTACTCCAGGATTTCCTGGACATACATCACCTGTAAAAGATCCCAACTCAGCAAAACCAAAACCAATCAATGGATAGGTGTCAGTAAGCTCTCCATCCTTGTCAAATCCTGCAGAAAGACCAATGGGATTATTATAGGTAATGCCATCAACTGTCGTATTAAGACTTTTATGCTGAAAATAGAACAAAGACTTGAGTACAAATCTACCAAATACACTACTTGACACAATCGATCCAAACCTCTTGAGTTGATTATGGGCATACTCTGCTTCCCATAAAAAAATAAGCGGCCTAATAATTATCCGGTAAACCAAATAATTAATACTCGCTCTTATTGAGTATATTAATTTCATAACAACCTCCAATTATTGGGATTTATAACTACATAATAGCACTCCATAAATAGAAATAATAATAATTCTTAAAATTTAATCTATAACACCAATAAATGTAACTTTTATACACAGCAACCACTAATACAATAGGGATTAATCGTCATTTAAAGCATCTGCATATATTTTTATAATAGTGGGTAAAAGTGGTTTTAAGTGGTATATAATGTTTATTTGTAACTACTTGAGGGGAGTTATAAAAAAATGAATATCTATCAACTTTAGGGAGAGAAATATGGAAGCTTTACTACAAACTTTTATCTACGCATCGGCAGCAGTTATCCTATCATTAGGGTTTGCAACTATTGTTTAATATTGAGTTAACATGTTTAGAGGGGTACACAATCTCAGTGTTGATGCAAAAGGACGAATAAAAGTCCCTACACGCCATCAAACGCAAATTAATGAAATTTGCGAAGGACAGATGGTGTTAAGCATCCACCCTGATGACAACTGTTTATTGCTATATCCTTTAAAAGAGTGGCAACTACTAGAGCAGAAAGTTAGCACATTGCCATCTTTAAATATACACACCAAACGTTTAAAACGAAAACTCATTGGCCATGCCACAGATTGTGAGCTAGATAAAGCAGCTCGAATTCTTATCCCTGGCGCCCTAAGAGACTATGCAAAAATTGGTAAAAAAATTGTGATGAGTGGTCAGGGTAATAATTTTGAATTATGGGATGAAGATAATTGGAATCAACAGCTTAGCAATTTAGATGCATTAAGCAAAAAAGAAGAGATTCCCGCTGAGGTTGCTCAACTATCATTATGATTTCTAATCATCACCAATCTGTGATGTTTAATGAGTCAATTGATGCGTTAAACCTAATCAATGATGGTATTTATATTGACGCAACCTTTGGTCGTGGCGGCCATTCTCAAGGAATATTAGACCAACTGGGTGATCAGGCTCAGCTTATAGCGTTTGATCAGGATTTAAGCGCCATTAACTATGCCAAAGAAAAATTCAATGATTCTCGTTTGACATTGATACACAGTCCTTTTTCGCAAATGCATGTGGTAATAAACGAGATGGGCTTAAGCGGGAAAATCAATGGTATTCTAATGGATCTAGGCGTATCTTCTCCACAACTCGATAATGCTGATAGAGGCTTTAGTTTTAATGCAGATGGCCCCTTAGACATGCGCATGAATCAAACGATAGGGTTGAGCGCTGCACAATGGTTAGCGCAAGCCAATGAAGAAGACATAGCAAATGTAATATATCAATTTGGTGATGAAAAAAAATCGCGCCATATCGCCTCACGAATCAAGAAATTTCAACTTCAACAGCCACTAGAAACCACACTACAATTAGCCAATATTGTCAGTGAGGTGGTAAGAGGACAAAAGAAAAAACATCCAGCAACACGAACATTTCAAGCGATACGCATTTATATCAATCAAGAATTAAAGCAATTGACAGAAACGCTTGAAAATTCAAAACAGATACTAGCCACTAATGGTCGCCTTTCTATTATTAGCTTTCATTCAATAGAAGATCGAATTGTAAAGCGCTTTATTCAAAAAAACTCACGGCAAAAAACCCTGCCTAAAGGGTTACCAGTATTTGATCAAGCACTAGAAAAAACACCTTTTACTGATTTGGGCAAAAAATTCGCCAGCAAGGAAGAAGTTACACATAATAAGCGTTCTCGCAGTGCTATCTTGCGAGTTGCTAGTAAAAATTAGCAATATCCGTGTGATACTATAACTTTTAAATGAGTAATCTGCGTCAATGAGCAATCATAAAACAAAAAACAACCTTAAACAATCCAAACAGCAATAAAGTGGGTGCAGATGAGACTAAAAATTCTATCAAATTAAGGTTAAGCTATGAAAATATCACGGCTTAACACAGTATTTAAAAAGATACAGTTACTTAAATTTGTTCAGGTACAGGGGCATTGGCGCCGACAGGGTTTTGTTAAATTTGTTTTTGTTAGTCTATTTGCGCTGTTCTCTTACCATGCCACTTCAATATCTACATATGACAATCAGAAATACTCTATTCAAGATAGGGCTCAGAAACAGGCTAATAAAAAACAAATCATAGAGGCAAGAAGAGGAGATGTATTGGATCGGCATGGCAATATCTTAGCCAGTTCAAGATTATTAAAAAAAATCATATTAGATCCTAGCTTAATTCATACGGCCTTTATCCCTAAACTGGCTGAAGCACTAGCAATGGATGAAAAAAAACTAAGTGATCTTTTAGCTAAAAAAAGAAAAATCAAGTCACAGTATCTACCCATTAAAAAAAATATAACACTCACCGATCCAATTTTGGACCGTCTTAAATCTTTAAGAAAACTACGAATAGAAGTGTGCAGAGATAGGGAAATTAGAGAAAAGATTAGTCTGATCGATAAAATTCTTAATAAAATACATTGGCAGTCTGTTACAGGTGAGAAAAAAATAATAACTCGATGCAAGAAAGAAAGAATCGGGCGTTTTGCATTTGATATACAACAGGATAGTCAGCGTTACTACCCAAAATCAGCATCCTTGGCGCCACTATTAGGGCGTGTTAATTCGACAAATAAAGGTAGATCTGGCATTGAAGGTGAATTTGAAAATGTCCTAGCTGGCAAAAATGGTAAGTCACACTTAAACTATATCAATAATCACAATAAAGCCTACTTCAACCCTCAAATTGAACATGAATTACGCCATGGTGGAGATATCGAATTGACCATTGATACTGATATTCAATACCATGCATATGCAGCAATTAAAAAATCCGTTTTAAAGCATGATGCAGACTCAGGTTCAGCCATTATATTGGCGCCAAATGGAGAGATATTGGCTATGGCCAATTATCCAGCTGATGACCCAAATGACAAGAGCGTTTATAATCCAAGTCATTATCGAAATCGGATATTGTCTGACAAAGTTGAGCCAGGATCGACCATGAAGCCGTTCACCATGTTGTTAGCACTTGAGCAAAACAAGATTACTGCAACAGATGATGAGCTCATAGATGTTAGCAAATCAATTGGTCATATTAAATCCAATAAAGAAGTTAGAAGATATGGAGATGCAATTACGATTAAGAAAATTCTCCAAAAGTCACATAATCTTGGCACAGTAAATGTTTCTGAACGACTTAGCAAGGAAGATATGTATCACACATGGAGTCAACTTGGTTTTGGCCATCCATTAGGATTAATCCCCAGTATTGAAAACTCCGGTTTATTAAGACATTCTTATGAGTGGTCGTTAAGTGATAAACGTGCACTTTCATATGGATATGGACCTATGAATACAAATCTTGCTCAACTTGCTAGAGCTTATCTAGTTTTTGCTAATGAAGGCTCTATCCCCCCTCTAAAATTAGTTAAAAATATAAGTGCATACGAGTCTACTGAAAAAGTTTTTAGTAAAAAATCTACAGATAAAATTGCTGAATTATTAGATTCAGTTGCATCTGATGACGGCTCTGGCTACCGGGCAATAATTAAAGGCTATGATATTGCTGGAAAGACTGGTACTGCCGAAATGCTTGTCGATGGAAAATATAATAAAAAAGGCGCTAAACGCACTTTTTTTACAGGTTTTGTGCCTGTAAAAAATCCAAAATATATCATGGCCGTCAGACTAGACTATCCTAAGAAATGTCCAGCAAGTTGGGACTCTAGTGTGAACATCAAATGCCAAGGATCAAACACGGCGGCTATGGTCTTTCATGATGCCATGAGCGGCATTCTAACCAACGACAGTTCCATCAAGCTAAATTCAAAATAATTAACTCTTTAGTTTATTTTTAAGAATACCTTGCATGATTTTTTGCTGTTCTTCTAATGTATGCGCTTGGTGAATAGAGGTTTTTAACTTCTCACCACTCTGCTGCTTTTCTATCGTATTTAAAATAAACAAAAATTCTTCTCGGGCTTGAGATTCGCTTAAAAACGGCTCAAGTGTGCATAACTGATTTAATCGGTTAAAAATACCTTGCTGACTTTGAAAGGGTTTGATTAGATCTGCCTGAGAGGTGTCAACATCTATTTGTGCTGATCGAATTAATTCTAATAATACTTGTGAGTTTTCGATATTCCTAACTCTAACCTCGACAGTTGCGTCAGCCAAAACAGGGTAGTTAAGCACCAATGTAATCATTTTAGCCATTAGCGCTTTTATATTTGCGCGCATAACTACAGGAGTCGTTTCAACCTGAGAATATTCGGAGAATTCAGAAAAATCCATATCTCTATTTTCCGCATACTCTGACTCTATATCAAAATAGACGGGCGGTTGCTCTTGAACCTGACTTGACCCTTGAGATTGAGACTGTTTATCATTAAAAATAAGTAAAACTTGCTCAATACTTTGACCAACTATTTGGGCCAACCCTTCTATTAATTGTTGCTGGTAAATTTCATAATTAATCGATTTAATTAAAACAGCCACTTTTTCTAAAAATAGTGTTTTCCCTTCAATTGTATCAAAATCAACTTCAGACTTGATGTGATCAAACAAAAATTTAGATAAAGGTTGTGCTTTATCTATACGCTGTTCAAACGCTTTAGTAGACTCTTTTTTAACTAAAGTATCAGGATCTTCACCATCTGGTAAAAATAAAAATTTAAATGTTATGCCGGCTTTAATCATTGGCAATGTGATTTTTAACGCCTTCCACGCAGCTGCTCGGCCTGCCTCATCGCCATCAAAACAAAACACAACAACATTGGTGGTACGCATTAATATCTGTAAATGCTCTGATGTCGTTGCTGTACCCAAAGTTGCAACAACGTTAGTAATGCCTGCTTGATGGAGGGCTACTACATCCATATAACCTTCAACAACCAAGATGTGATTAATAGACCTTGAATATTTTCGAGCATGATGTAGACCGTACAGTTCTCTAGATTTTGAAAAAATAGTACTTTCCGATGAATTTAGATATTTAGCCTTAATATCACGCTCAAACGCCCTACCGCCAAAAGCAATAATATCGCCTTTGGCATTGTGTATTGGGAACATTAAGCGATCGCGAAAAAAATCGTAATCACCATACTGACCTTCTTTGATCAATCCAAGTGTTTTTAAATCGAGAATGTCTTGCTCACTATTTTCGAAATGAAGCAATAAGTCTTTATTGCTTGGTGGCGCAAAACCCAATTCAAAACGCTTAGCAATAACGCCACTAATTCCTCTAGCTTTAGCATACGTTACCGCTTTATCTTTAGCTGGTGAATTTCGCAATTGAGCAATATAAAATTCACCCACTTTTTTAGATAAGACTCGATAACGCTCGAGTCTTGGATCAATAGGCTTTGAATTAGAATCATATTCAATTGCCAATCCAAACTCACTAGCAATCGTTTCAATTGCTTCAACAAAATTTAAGTTATCAAATTTTTGAATAAAACTAATAGCACCACCACTCTCACCACACTTAAAACAGTGATAAAATTGCTTATGCACATTAACCGAAAAATTGCTATTTTTACCGCCATGAAATGGGCAAGGAGCGCGATAATCACTGCCAGTTTTTTTAAGTGGTACGCGTTTATTAACCAAATCAACAAGATCAATTTGATTAGGGAGATCATCAATAAAGCTCTGACTAATATAAGGCATAAACTGTATTTTAATGAATAATCAAAAATTTTATCATCCTAAATTTCTACCTACTTGGCTACTCATCGGTTTAATGAGGCTAGGCGCCAAACTCCCTTTTAAAGCTCAGGTTTTGTTAGGTGGAATTATTGGAAAATTACTATACTCTTTGCTTAATCGATTTCGAAATATTGCTTTTACTAATATTTCTAGATGTTTTCCTAACAAGACAAAATCCGAAGTTGAAGAATTGGTTAAGCAAAATTTTAAAGCAATTGGTATTTCTATTTTTGAAACTGCAAACGCCTATTTCGCTACGAATAACAAAGTTGAATCTATGCTCAAAATTAAAAATGAGCATCATCTCACCAATGCACTAAACAACGATCAAAGTGTCATTTTGCTTGCCGCACACTTTATGCCACTAATGCTCGGTTCAAGAGCGTTATTATTAAAGCACAATATTGCTAATATATATCGACCACAAAATAATATTTTATTTGATGAAGTCATGCGAAAAGGGTTTGTTAATAATGGCGCTGTTATGATCAAAACTAAGGATACAAGATCTATGCTCAAAGCCATTAAAAATAAATTGCCTATTTGGTATGCGCCAGATCAAGATTTAGGACCCGAGAGGTGTGTCTTTGCGCCTTTTTTTAATATTCAAACAGCAACTGTGTCTGCTACTGCACGCATTGCTAAAGGTGACAATACCGTTGTCATACCTTACTTTTTTGTTAGGACTGAATCTGGTTACCGAATGGAATTTCAAAATCCAATTGAAAACTACCCTGATAATGATCCTGCTATTAGTGCAAGTATCACTAACAAAATCTTAGAAGCTCAGATATTACAACATCCAGAACAATACCTATGGATTCACAGGCGCTTTAAAACTCGCCCAGAAGGTGAAGGTGAATTTTATTAACTTATTTACATGAACTATTGGAACAATTAATCAAATTAGCGTATAATTCACCCTTTATTATTTTCAGTTTCAAAATTATTTATTATGTCAATTGATACACAAGCAATTATCAAAGAATACCAAACTACAGATGGCGACACAGGCTCTACTAATGTGCAAGTCGCTTTATTAACTGCTCGCATTAAACATTTAACTGAGCATTTTCAAACGCACAAAAAAGACCATCACTCAAGAAGAGGTCTTTTACGTTTAGTTTCTCAACGTAAAAAATTACTAACTTACCTTAGAGGCACAAATGTGAATGCATACTCTGATTTGATTTCACGCCTAGGTCTTAGAAAATAATTTAATTTATTTTCATAAAAGCCCCTTTTTGGGGCTTTTTTTATGTCCACTCAATAGTAAAATTAGCCACATGGAGCTTTCACCCACTTATCAAAAAATTGACGATTTATTGGATCGTTCAAAAATTCTGGCTGCTCACCTTCGGCTCGAAGAAAAACAAGGTCGCTTAGAAGAAGTGTTACTTGAAATGGAAAATCCAGATATTTGGTCAAATCCGGAAGTGGCGCAAGCATTAAGCCGAGAAAAAACAACACTGGAAAACGTTTGCCAAACTTTTATACAGGCTGACAATATTCTATCTGCTGCTAGCGAATTACTTGAAATGGCTCAAAGCGAAAACGATGAAGAGACAGCTGATGGCGTCAAAGATGATCTTAACTCTGTCGAAGAGTCAATTGCGAGACTAGAATTTGAACGCATGTTTAGCGGCGATTTAGATGCTAATTCAGCTTATTTAGACATACAATCAGGATCGGGTGGTACAGAAGCTCAAGATTGGGCAGAAATGGTATTACGCATGTATCTACGCTGGGGAGAGAAGCACAAATTTAAAGTAACACTAATGGAGGCTTCTGCAGGTGAAGTGGCCGGCATCAAATCTGCAACCATTCATATGCAAGGTGAATACGCTTATGGTTGGCTTCGGAGTGAAATCGGCATCCATCGGTTGGTTAGAAAATCTCCTTTTAATGCCAATGGTAAGCGTCACACCTCATTTTGCTCGGTATTTGTTTCCCCTGAGGTAGATGACAATATTGATATTGAAATCAATAAAACAGACATACGTATCGACACCTACCGTGCTAGTGGCGCTGGTGGTCAGCATGTTAACAAAACAGATTCTGCCGTACGTATTACTCACTTACCAACCAATACGGTTGTTCAATGTCAAGACGGCAGATCGCAACATGCCAACAAAGATCAAGCCATGAAACAATTAAAATCAAAATTGTATGAGCTAGAAATGCAAAAGCGCAATAGTGAGAATCAAGAATTAGAAGATGCAAAATCAGATATTGGTTGGGGGCATCAGATTCGCTCATACGTGCTTGACCAATCACGAATTAAAGACTTACGTACCGGTGTTGAATCAACCAATACAGGCGATGTACTTGACGGAAACTTAGATAAATTTATTGAAGCTAGCCTCAAAGCTGGCCATTAGGAGAATATTATGACAACACATTATGACATGATCGCAATTGGCGCTGGATCTGGCGGCTTATCAGCTGTAGAAAGGGCTTCGGAATACGGTAAAAAATGTGCCGTGATTGAGGTTAAAACCATTGGTGGCACTTGTGTTAATGTAGGTTGCGTTCCCAAAAAAGTAATGTGGTTCGCCGCTAATACCGCTACACAGATTAACAGTGCCAAAGGCTTTGGCTTTGACGTAGATCTTAAAAGCTTCTCTTGGAAAAAGCTTAAGAAAGGTCGCGATAATTATATTAATGGTATAACCACTTGGTACGATGGCTACCTAGAAGATTTAGGAATAGACTATATTCATGGCTTCGGTAAGCTTGTTGATAAAAACACTGTTGCAGTTGATGGAAAACAATATACAGCAGATCATATTGTTCTATCTCCTGGCGGAGAGCCATTTGTTCCGCCAATTAAGGGTAGTGAACAAGGTATTACCTCTGATGGATTCTTTGAGCTAGAAGAGCTACCAGAGAAAGTTGCAGTTATTGGTGGTGGCTACATCGGCGTTGAACTTGCAGGCGTATTAAATGCACTAGGGTCAAAGGTTGAATTGTTTGAAATGGCTGATACACTACTTACTGGTTTTGACTCAACAATACAAAATACACTGATTAAGGACTACACAAATCACGGTATTGAAATTCATACAGATACTCAAATTCAGTCTATTACATCTAATAAAGTTATTCACACAAATAAAGGTGAATTTGGTGAATTTGACACAATAATTTGGGCAGTTGGCCGCAAGCCAATGACTCAAGACCTAGGGTTAGATGACGCTGGCATCGTTTACAATAAACACGGCTTTATTCCAACTGATAAATTTCAGGTGACTAATATTGACAATGTATTTGCCCTAGGTGATGCGACTGGTCGCACACCATTGACGCCAGTTGCTATTGCTGCTGGAAGACGACTTTCTGATCGCTTATATAATAATATGAGTGATAGGCACTTAAATTATGACAATATTGCGACAGTCGTTTTTTCTCATCCACCGATTGGCACCATTGGATTAACCGAAGATGAGGCTAACAAAAAATTTGACAAGGTAAAGATCTATAAATCAGAGTTTACACCAATGTCAGATGCACTATTAGATCACAAGACCACTACAGCGCTTAAATTAGTATGCGCAGGCGATGACGAAAAAGTAGTTGGCTGTCATATTATGGGGCATGGTGCTGATGAGATGCTACAAGGCTTTGCGGTAGCAATCAAGATGGGTGCCACCAAAGAGCAATTTGATAATACAGTCGCGATTCATCCAAGTAGTGCAGAAGAGTTGGTAACCATGCGTTAAACATTGTTGAACTTATACTACCCATATAATCGTAGTGCAAATTTAGTGCACTACTTATATATAAAAGACCTCTATCCAAACAAAGATAAAAATTAACGCTTGTTTAATTTTCGCCATTTATATGGTTTAACTGGGAGCGTATCAAAACCCCAAAAACCGATTTTTTCAGTTCGGGCAACTTTCTCCTCTTGTTTGTAGGTATCTTTGTAAGAAAAAGCCATGCCTGATTCAATCATCCGCTTACCAACATTAACTTCGCCTTTATATACACGCACCAAGATACGCTGGTAATTATCAATGCCAACAGGCAAAATAACCAGCTCTCCTGGTAAGCTTTTAAGTAGTTTATGTAAATATCGCTTAGATAACTGACCACAATCAATTATTTGATCAACATATTTTCGGCACGTTTGATTTAATTCTGGAGTATCAATGCCTGCAATACGCATTTGCAAACTAATACTATCTCCATCAACAATATAAAATGATTTATGGCTATCTAATGAAAAATGATTAATAGTGGCAAGCACATTGAGAGAAACAAACAAGCTAAAAATAAATAATTTCATCTATTGTTATAGTGGCGGTAAAATTAATCATTTTAGCTGATCATTAACACGGCCTATGAACGCATTAGCGCAAGTAAAATTTGACGACCAGGGTCTAATTCCTGCCATTTCACAAGATTATAAAACTGGTGAAATTCTTATGTTTGCATGGATGAATAAAGAGGCATTAACACTAACTATTGAAAAACAACAGGCAGTGTATTATTCACGTTCTAGAAAAAAACTTTGGTTCAAAGGTGAAGAGTCGGGTCATACACAAGTTATTAAAGAAATTTATAGCGACTGTGATCAAGATGTTATTCTACTCAAAATTAAACAAATCGGTGGTATTGCTTGTCATACTGGCCGTGCTTCATGCTTCTTTCACAAGTTAAACGATGACAAATGGCATTCAACAAAAGATGTCATAAAAGACCCAAAGGATATATATGGATAATATTTTTAAACAGCTAGAAGAAATATTAGAGCAGCGCAAAAACGCCAATGCTGACAACTCTTATGTATCATCTTTATATCAAAAAGGCACTGACGAGATTTTAAAAAAAATCGGTGAAGAGTCTGCAGAAGTCATTATGGCTACAAAGGATGATGATAAAAACAAAATTATCTATGAAGTTACAGATTTATGGTTTCATACGATGGTATTACTGCGACACAAGAATATAAACATGGATAAAATAGAGCAAGAATTATCCAGACGCTTTGGCTTGTCGGGGTTAGAAGAAAAAGCCAATAGAAACAAATAAAACAAAACAGTAGGAGAGAATTATGATGCCAGGACCTTTTGAACTAATTATTATATTAGTAATCGTATTAGTACTTTTTGGTGGTAAACGCTTAAAGAATATTGGTGGGGACTTAGGTAACGCCATCAAAGGTTTTAAAAAATCAATGAAAGATGGTGAAAACAACAAGCTAGACGATAAGGATGAAATCATTGAAGCAAAAGTTGTTGATGACAACAAAGATAAAGCAACAGATAAAAAATAAAGTCAGATAATGTTTGATGTTGGCTTTTGGGAATTTGCCCTAATTGGTGTTATTACCCTTATTATTGTGGGTCCCGAACGCATGCCTAGTATCGCTAGAGCAGCTGGGCGATATGCAGGTAAGGCTAAACGATTTATTGCCAAAATTCAAGATGATGTTAGCGAGGAGCTTGAGGTTGATAAACTGAAAGATCAACTCAATACCATGGACAAGGAGTCAAATATTGTTGAAATATTTGACGAAGCTAAAGGCACAATCAATGACATTAAAAATGATGTCAATAACAAAAAATCATGACTCCTAAAGAAATGACTTTTGTTCAACATTTGGTTGAACTACGTGACGTTCTATTGCGCTCAGTCGTAGCTATATTAGTCATCTTTATCAGTCTATTTCCTTTTGCTAATGAAGTTTATAGTTTTATAGCTGCACCAATAATTAGTGTACTCCCGCAGGGAAGCAATATCATTGCTATAGGAGTTATATCTCCTTTTTTAACTCCACTTAAAATGGCACTTATTATCGCTGTCTATCTTGCAATGCCATATTTACTATATCAAATTTGGAAATTCATCGCCCCTGCCCTTTATATCCATGAAAAGCAGATGATCGTCCCTTTGGTGATTTCCTCTACTATTTTGTTTTATGCTGGCCTACTATTTTCTTTCTATATTGTTTTTCCGGTCATTTTTGGATTTTTATCAAGTATTGGCCCTAGTATTGTTGACTTTACACCTGATATTCAATATTACTTAGATTTTGTCCTAAAAGTATCTTTTGCCTTTGGTGTGGCGTTTGAAGTGCCGATTGCCACCATACTTTTAATTATGTTTGGTGTTACCACAGTTGAAAATCTTAAGAAAAATCGTCCTTATGTTGTGATTGGCGCATTCGTACTCGGCATGCTACTCACACCACCTGACATTATTTCTCAGACTTTGATTGCCATTCCAATGTGGCTATTATTTGAAGCTGGACTTATTTTTGCACCACTATTTACACGTAAAGAAAATAACTCAGAGTCAAATGACATTGATCCAGATAATAATCCCGATCAGCCGTCAAAGAAAACTACCAAAGAAGACGAGGAAAAAGAAGATTGGAATGATGACGAATTTGACGCTGAAATGGATAAAATCGATGCTGAATTCGAAAAACTGGAAAATGACAGTCTATCAGACAAAAAATCTTAAATTGTTATTAATTAACCAAGCAGTTCAAACGCACTAATAACACTTTCAGACACCTCAACAATACGCTTATTCTTATCCATAGCCATCTTGCGCAATGATTGATACGCCTCATCTTCGTTAATATCTTTATGCTTCATTAACAAGCCT
>NZ_JAQWSS010000073.1 GCF_029243085.1 Candidatus Thioglobus sp.
AAAAATACTACAAATGCAACTGCTTTAAAGTCTAATAATATAGAAGGGTTTAAGATAAACTGTATCTTTTATACTACATATATAACAATGTGATCTACATTTATATAACAATGTGATCTACATGTAGATAACAATTTGAATTATGTTTACGTGTTAATGGATATAATCTACCCAAAAGAAAATAAAGAATTAAACTTGTTCGGCTGCTTTGATAAGGGCTTGGGCTTTATGCATCGTTTCATCCCATTCTGATTGGGGTACCGAATCATATACAATGCCAGCACCTGCCTGTACATGTAATATCTGATCTTTAACAACTGCAGTGCGAATAGCAATCGCCATATCCATACAACCATGCCAAGAAAGATATCCAATAGCACCTGAATAAATATTACGTTTAAGTGGTTCTACTTCATTAATAATTTCCATAGCACGAACTTTCGGTGCGCCACTGAGTGTGCCTGCTGGGAAAGTTGCCTTAAGAACATCTATAGCACTCATTGTCTCTTGTAAATCACACTCTACATTAGAAACAATATGCATCACGTGGGAATAGCGTTCAACAAACATTTTATCGGTTAGCTTAACACTGCCAGTTTTGGCAATACGACCTAAATCATTACGACCTAAATCAATTAACATTAAATGCTCAGCTATTTCTTTTTCATCAGCTAGTAACTCTTGTTCAAGCGCCAAATCATGAGCTTGATCTTTACCGCGTGCTCGTGTGCCAGCAATTGGTCGAACAGTGGCTCGTCGATCAGAATCAACCCGTGTTAAAATTTCTGGCGATGAGCCAATGATATCAACATCTCCTAGGTTAAGATAATACATATAAGGTGAGGGATTAAGCCTTCTAAGCTGTCGATACAATTCAATTGATGGCGCTGTATAAGGCGCACTAAGACGTTGTGAAGGAACAACCTGCATTACATCACCTGCAACAATGTATTGTTGAATACGTTCAACCACATCTTTATAACTTTGCTCTCCAAAACTAGATTTAAAATCTTCAGGCTTTAAATGATCGGATTGGTAAGATTGTTTAATTAGAGGTTGGTCTATTTGCGCTTCAATTTCATCGAGACGCTCAAGCGCTTGCTCATAACTATGTGTCTTCGGATTAACATGAGTCAGTAAAAAAGCTTTATTAGCTAAATTATCAAACACCACTAGATCATTCGAGACCATTAACAAAATATCAGCAATATTTAGCTCATCTTTAAGATTAATATCTTGTAGTTTTGGTTCAATATAACGAATAATCTCATAACCAAAATACCCAACCAATCCACCATTAAATTCTGGCAGGTCGTTAATTTCTGGCACTTTAAATTGCTGCTGATATTCCTCTATCCAATCAAGTGGGTCTTTAACTTCAAAACGCTCAATGATGGTTGAATCTTGCTCAATCTGAACTTCATGATCAAATACTTTGATCACAGTTTTAGCACACAAGCCAATCATGGAGTATCGACCCCATTTTTCACCGCCTTGTACTGATTCAAATAAATAACTATAAGTATTATTTGCAAGTTTTAAATACAACCCTAATGCAGTATCAGTATCTAGCACCACTTCTCTAAAAACAGGAATATGGTTGTACCCTTGATCGGTATAGTTTTCAAAACTTGTTTTGTTCATAAACGCATTTTAACGGATTTTAGACATAAAAAAACCGCATCGAACACGATACGGTTTTTATTTAGCATTAAGACTTAGAAATTACTCATGAACCTCGTCAGCTTCACTTAACTCAGCAGCTAAAGCAATTTCAGCATCAGCACTGTGAGTTATGCTTGCGGCGCGCTTAGCACGACGCTCCTGATGATGCGCAAATCCGGTTCCAGCTGGAATCAATCGACCCACAATTACGTTTTCTTTCAAACCTTGTAGTGAATCTACACGGCCAGTTGTCGACGCTTCTGTTAGGACTCGAGTTGTTTCCTGGAATGAGGCTGCTGATATGAACGATTCAGTTGCAAGTGATGCCTTGGTAATACCCATGAGTAATCTTTGGTATGTCACCAATTCTTTTCCTTGAGCGGCTAATTGCTTATTAGTTTCGATCACTCTTGCATATTCTGCAGTTTCACCATTTACAAACTTAGAGTCACCAGAGTCAAGCACTTCTACTTTACGTAACATTTGCTTAACAATAACCTCAATATGCTTATCTGAGATGTTTACACCTTGTAAGCGATATACATCTTGAACTTCTTTCACAACATAGTTTGCTAGTGCTTCAACTCCCAATAGACGTAGGATATCATGAGGATTGGAAGGGCCATCAGAGATTACATCGCCCTTTTCAACGGTTTCACCATCAAATACGTTAATTTGACGCCATTTGTGAATCATCATTTCAGTTGCTTCGCCTTCTGCAGAAGTAATAATCAAACGATCTTTACTCTTAGTTGGGTTACCAAAACTAATCACACCTGATTCTTCTGCAAGAATTGAATGGTCTTTCGCTTTACGTGCTTCGAACAAATCAGCAACACGTGGCAAACCACCGGTAATATCGCTTGTCTTAGATTGATCCTTTGGAATCTTAGCAAGCACTTCACCTGCTGCGATCACTTGATTATCTTCCAAATGAATCTTAACCATTGACGGTAGATAATGCGTAGATAGTACAACTTCCGAATCACTTTCTTCAACCATCTTGATCATTGGCTTTAAACCTTTAGCAGCGGCTGATCTTTCTGCTTCAGCAATCATTTCAAAGAATGTTAGGCCCGTTAATGGATCAGTATTCCTATTAACCGTAATACCTTCTTCGAAGTCAACAAATATTACGCGACCTGACTGTTCTGTAATGATTGGATGTGTATGCGGATCCCAGTCAGCAATTTTATCTTTTGCTTTAACTTCACCACCTTCTTGTACATGTACGACAGCACCATATGGAATCTTATAACGTTCTACATCCTGACCTTTAGTATTCCTAATAGTTACTTCAGCAGATCTAGAAATTACCACTAGATCATTATTATCATTAGTAATTGATTCAACATTTTCAAAATGAGCGGTACCATCAATATTTACGTTAATACTACTGACTGCTGTTGAAGCAGATGCTGCGCCACCAATATGGAAGGTACGCATAGTCAACTGCGTACCTGGCTCACCGATTGATTGTGCTGCAATAACGCCTACAGCTTCACCAACACCAATCTTATGGCCGCGTGCCATATCGTTACCATAACAGCTTGCACAAACACCATAACGAGTATCACAGGTAATCGCAGATCTTACCTTGATTGATTCTACACCAAGCTCATTCACCTTTTCAGAATCATTCAGCGTAACCAAATGACCTTTAGGCATAAACACATCATAGGTATCAGGAATCAATATATCTTCAGCAACTACACGTCCTAAAACAGCTGCACCTAATGTTTGAACGATATTGCCGCCGTCAATAACAGCCTTCATAATCATGCCATTTTCAGTACCACAGTCATCTTCAGTAATAACTAAGTCCTGACCAACATCTACCAAACGACGTGTTAAATAACCTGAGTTTGCCGTTTTAAGTGCTGTATCAGCCAAACCTTTACGAGCACCGTGTGTTGAAATAAAGTATTGCATGTTATTCAAACCTTCACGGAAGTTTGACGTAATTGGCGTTTCAATAATAGAGCCATCTGGCTTAGCCATTAGTCCACGCATACCAGCCAACTGTCTCATTTGTGCAGGTGAACCACGAGCACCCGAGTCAGCCATCATGTATACAGAGTTAAAGGAAGCTAGTTTTTCAGTTTTACCATCTTTAGTTTCGAATTCTTCAAAGCCGATTTCATCCATCATTGCTTTTGCAACTGTTTCAGAAGTGCGTGACCAAATATCAATTACCTTGTTATAGCGCTCACCATCAGTTACCACACCTTTAGAGAATTGGTCTTGAATTTCCTTGACTTGATCTTCAGCATCGGCAATCATCCCAGCTTTTGTATCTGGAATTGTCATGTCATTTGAACAGAACGAGATACCAGATTTAGTTGAATACTGGAAGCCCATATACATCATCTGATCTGCAAACATTACAGTTTCTTTTAATTCTTGTGTACGATAACAAACATGAATTAGATGTGACACAACCTTTTTAGAAATTGCCTCGTTAATTAAATCAAACGATAAGCCATTTGGCAAGATTCTAGAGAAAATTGCACGACCAACTGTTGTGTCAACAATACGCTTTGAACTTGGTTCAAATTTATCCGCATCATTTTTAGTGTACTCTTGAATTCTTAATTTTACTTTAGCATGCAATGTTACATGGCCTGCTTCATAAGCATTAAGCGCTTCAGCAGGAGAGGTGAATACCATGCCCTCACCTTTCTGATTGATCATGTCACGCGTCATGTAATACAAGCCCAAAATAACATCCTGTGAAGGGACGATAATTGGCTCGCCACTTGCAAGGTGTAAAACATTGTTAGAAGCAAGCATTAATGTTCTTGCTTCTAACTGTGCCTCTTCAGATAATGGTACGTGTACTGCCATCTGGTCGCCATCAAAGTCAGCGTTAAATGCGCCACAAACTAATGGATGTAATTGAATTGCCTTGCCTTCAATTAATAATGGCTCAAATGCTTGAATGCCTAATCGATGCAAAGTTGGTGCACGGTTTAACATGACTGGATGTTGGTGAACAACTTTTTCTAGCACATCCCAAACTTCTGGAGTCTCGGCTTCAACCATTTTTTTAGCTGCCTTGATAGTGGAAGCCAAACCTTTAGATATAAGACGATTGTAAATAAATGGCTTAAATAATTCTAACGCCATTTTCTTTGGCAAGCCACATTGGTGCAACTTAAGGTAAGGACCACAAACAATAACAGAACGTCCTGAATAGTCAACTCGCTTACCAAGCAAGTTTTGACGGAATCGACCTTGTTTACCTTTGATCATGTCAGAGATAGACTTTAATGGACGACGATTAGTACCCATAACTGCACGACCACGACGTCCATTATCAATTAATGAATCAACCGCTTCTTGCAACATACGTTTTTCGTTACGTACAATAATTTCGGGCGCATCAAGCTCTAATAAACGTGCTAAACGATTATTACGATTAATAACACGTCGATAAAGGTCATTTAAATCAGATGTAGCAAAACGTCCGCCATCTAATGGCACTAATGGGCGTAGATCAGGCGGAAGTATTGGCAATACTTTTAAAATCATCCACTCTGGCTTATTACCTGATTGAATTAAAGAATCAATTAGTTTTAGACGCTTGTTATACTTTTTAAGTTTAGTCTGAGATTTGGTATTTAAACTATCTTCACGTAAATTAGCCGCCTCTTTTTCAAGTTGCATTTCAGCTAAAACGTCTTGGATTGCTTCCGCACCCATTTTAGCTTCAAACTCATCATCACCGTATTCATCTAGTGCATCGAAATACATCTCTTCAGTTAATAACTGCTTATGTACTAATGGTGTAGAGCCAGGATCGGTTACTAAGAATGCTTCAAAATACAATACACGCTCGATATCTTTAAGCGTCATATCCATTAGCAAGCCTAAGCGTGATGGTAATGATTTAAGGTACCAAATATGAGCTACTGGTGCTGCTAATTCAATGTGGCCCATGCGTTCACGTCGAACCTTAGAGAAGGTAACTTCAACGCCACATTTTTCACACACAACATTACGGAATTTCATACGTTTGTACTTACCACACAAACATTCGAAATCTTTCATTGGTCCAAATACTTTCGCACAGAATAAGCCTTCACGTTCAGGCTTAAAAGTTCGGTAGTTAATGGTTTCAGGTTTCTTAACCTCGCCATATGACCATGAACGAATCTTCTCAGGAGAAGCTAGGCCTACTTTAATTGCATCAAACTCTTGCTCTCTGTTTTCTTGCTTTAATATTGTTAATAAATCTTTCACTTTACTCTCCTAATTAGTATTGCTCAAGCTCAACATCAATACCTAATGATCTGATCTCTTTAATAAGTACATTAAATGATTCTGGCATCACTGACTCAGTCTGATTCTTGCCATCAACAATACTCTTGTACATCTTGGCACGACCTGCTACATCATCAGATTTAACGGTTAACATTTCACGTAATGTGTGTGCTGCACCATAAGCTTCTAATGCCCATACTTCCATCTCACCAAATCGTTGACCACCAAATTGCGCTTTACCACTCAATGGCTGTTGCGTTACTAAAGAGTAAGGTCCAGTTGAACGAGCATGCATTTTGTCATCCACTAAGTGATTCAGTTTCAGCATATGCATGTAACCAACCGTTACTGGACGGTCAAAAGCATCACCCGTACGACCATCGTACAATTGTTCTTGACCTGATTCAGGTAGATCAGCAAGTTTAAGCAATGACTTAATATCCTGCTCCTTGATGCCATCAAACACTGGGGTTGCCATTGGCACACCCTCTCTCAGGTTTTTAGCTAATTCTATGATTTCTTCATCATTAAATGCAGCAAGATCTTCTTGCTTACCATACGAGTTATAGACTTTATCTAAGAAGGCTCTAATTTCAGCAACCATTTCAGTGCGTTTTTCATCAAGCATAGCGGCAATTTTGAAGCCCAAGCCTTTTGCAGCATAACCTAAATGTACTTCTAATACCTGGCCAACATTCATTCTAGATGGAACGCCTAACGGGTTTAGTACTACATCAACCGTCGAACCATCAGCCAAATAAGGCATATCTTCAATCGGAGAAACACGAGAGATAACACCTTTATTACCGTGTCGTCCTGCCATCTTATCACCAACTTGTAGAGTTTTACGTGTTGCCACATAAACCTTAACCATCTTCATAACACCAGGTGGCAATTCAGCGCCTTCATTAATCTTGGCCTTCTCTTCTTCAAGGTATTTGTCAAATTCAACTTGCTTGGCTTTTGCCTGCTTAACTAAGACTGCTACTTCTTTATTAATTGTCGCATCTTCTACTTTAATTTTAGCAACATCTTTATTGTCAAGCTTTTTCATTAACTTAGCGTTAAGCTTTTCGCCTGCTTTAATATCGCCAACAGGTTTTGTTATCACATTACCTGAAAGTTTAGTGCGAATTCGACGATAAATATCGCCATCAATAATGCCAAATTCATCATCAATATCTTTCTTAATTTTTTCTAATCGATCTGAGTCAATACTTAATGCTCTTGAATCTTTTTCAACACGATCACGAGTGAAAACCTGAACATCAATAACGACACCCGACTTAGAAGCACCAATTCTTAATGATGAATCCTTGACGTTATTAGCCTTTTCACCAAAGATAGCTCGTAGTAATTTCTCTTCTGGAGAAAGCACTGTTTCACTCTTAGGCGTTACCTTGCCTACAAGGATATCGCCACCCTTAACACGTGCGCCAACATAAACCACACCCACTTCGTCTAATTTAGCAAGCGCCGATTCGCTAACATTGGGGATATCGGCTGTAATCTCTTCAGGACCGAGTTTAGTATCACGAGAATATGCGGTTAATTCTTCAATATGAATTGTTGTATAACGGTCGTCTTTAACAACTTTTTCAGAAATTAAGATTGAATCTTCAAAGTTGTAACCATTCCATGGCATAAATGCAAGCTTCATGTTTTGGCCAAGTGCCAATTCACCTAAATCTGTAGAAGGGCCATCGGCCAAAACATCGTTCTCGGAAACTTTATCACCAACATTAACCAAAGGTTTTTGATTGATACAAGTATTTTGATTTGAACGAGCATATTTAGTTAGATTATAAATATCAACACCTAATTCACCGGCTTTAGCCTGCTTAGCGTCCACACGAATTACAATGCGTGACGCATCGACAGCTTCAACTACACCCGCATGTTTTGCAGTCACACAAACACGAGAGTCTGTTGCTACAACACGCTCAATACCAGTACCAACTAAAGGTTTTTCTGCACGAAGTGTTGGAACAGCTTGTCGCTGCATGTTTGAACCCATTAACGCTCGGTTAGCATCATCATGCTCAAGGAATGGAATTAAATATGCAGCAACTGATGATATTTGTTTAGAATCAATATCAATCAAGGTTACTTCATCAGAACCTACCAATACAAACTCATTCTTATTTCGACATGAAATTAAACTATCGATTAACATTCCATTATCATCAACAGCTGCATTTGCTTGAGCAATGGTATGTGAGATTTCGTCAATAGCAGAAACATAAACAACTTCATCTGTTACCTTGCCATTCTTAACTACTTGATATGGTGTTTCTAAAAAGCCATAATCATTTGTTTTAGCATAAACAGCCAAAGTATTAATTAAACCAATGTTTGGCCCCTCAGGTGTTTCAATTGGACATAATCGGCCATAATGTGACGGATGAACATCACGTACTTCAAAACCAGCACGTTCACGAGTTAGACCACCTGGACCTAATGCAGAAATACGACGTTTATGCGTTACACCTGATAGTGGATTAACTTGATCCATAAATTGAGACAGCTGAGATGATCCAAAGAATTCTCTTACCGACGCCGATACTGGCTTAGAGTTAATTAAATCTTGTGGTGTCAACTCATCAGTTTCAGCTAGATTTAAACCTTCTTTAACTGCTTTTTCAACTCGCACCAAACCAATTCTAAATTGGTTTTCGATCATTTCACCAATTGCTCTAACACGACGGTTCGCTAGTGTATCAACATCATCAACTGAATCGTTACCATCTTTGATATTGATTAGTAATTTAATCACGCTCAAAATATCATCGTTAGTTAACACATGATCACCAGTTTCTGACTCAACACCAAGACGTCGATTAAGCTTCATACGGCCTACTTTAGATAAGTCATAGCGGTCATTCTTAAAGAATAAGTTGTTAAACAATAGATTTACAGCATCTTCAGTAGCTGGCTCACCAGGTCGCATCACATGATAAATGCTCATGCGTGCTTCAATTTCAGTTTGCGTATCATCTAGACGTAAAGTGTCAGAAATATAGGCGCCAGTTTCAGATTCGTTAATATAAAGAACATCGAATTTCTTAATCTTATTACCAATTATTAACTCAAGAACATCCTCAGAAATTACTGTATTAGTAGCAACAAGAATTTCACCTGTTTCCGTATCAATAATTTCATTTGAAATTACTTTATCCAACAAAGACTCTAAAGGAGCAGAGATTGCTTTAACACCTGCTGCATCAAGCATCTTGATATGTTTAGCGGTAATACGTCGCCCCTTCTCGACAACAACATCTTTACCAGCAAGAATATCAAATTCTGCAATCGTGCCACGTAGACGTGACGGTGTAATACCTAACTCGCAAGACTTAGCCTTCATCTTAACAGATGATGTCTCAAAGAAGGTTGACAGGATCTCACTACTTGACAATCCCATGGCACGCAACAAGGTTGTGACTGGCAATTTACGACGACGATCAATCCGAACATATAAATGCTCATGATGATCAAACTCAAAATCTAGCCAAGAGCCACGATACGGAATAACACGTGATGAAAATAAAATCTTACCTGATGAGTGAGTCTTTCCCTTGTCGTGTTCAAAAATAACACCTGGAGATCTGTGCAGCTGAGATACAACAACACGTTCAGTACCATTAATCACAAAGGTACCTGTGTCAGTCATTAATGGCAACTGCCCCAAGTAAACATCCTCTTCAATGATTTGTTTGACTTTACGTTTTTTCTTTAAAGTAGAGCCATTTTTATCGAACAATACTAGGTTAAGCTTAACGCGCAATGTAGAAGCAAAAGTTACACCACGTAACTTACACTCTTCTACGTTAAACTTAGGCTCTTGTAATTCATAATCTACATACTCAATTTCGGCATAACCGTTAACTGCAGTAATAGGGAAAACTGATTGAAACACTGCATGCAAACCTACATCTTCTTTAGTTTTATTACCAGCTTGAATGAAGCTGTTAAAAGAATCAATCTGAATAGCTAACAGATCTGGCTCCTGCAAAATCGATGATCTTGTGCCAAAGTTGTTTCTAATTCGCTTTTTTTCCGTAAATGAATAAGCCATGAATACCTCGTATTAGTCGTTCTAATTTAGCTAAGAAGCAATATACTTCTTAAAATAAATCCAATCTAGATAATAAAAATAGATTGGAAATACACACAATAAAGTGTGTAAATGCAATAAACACCAAAATCCCCTAGTGGGGATTTTGGGTTTTTACCTAAAACTTATTATTTAAGTTCTACGCTAGCACCAGCTTCTTCAAGCTGCTTCTGAACATCTTCAGCTTCTGCTTTAGATGCACCTTCTTTGATAGTCGCAGGAACAGCTTCAACCATGTCTTTAGCCTCTTTAAGACCTAGACCAGTGATACCACGTACTGCTTTAATAACAGCAACTTTCTTTTCACCGAAAGATGTCATTACAACATCAAATTCGTCTTTCTCAGCTGCAGCTTCGCCACCAGCATCGCCAGCGCCTGCTGCAGGTGCTGCTGCTACTGCAGCTGCACTTACACCAAATTTCTCTTCCATTGCAGAAACTAATTCAACAACGTCCATTACAGACATATCTGCAATTGCATTTAAAATATCTTCATTTGATAATGCCATGATATTTACTCCTTTTTTTTATATTATTTGTTTATTATTTTTGTTGCGCTACTGCTGACACCACACGAGTCACTTTAGTTGGAACTTCATTTAAAGTTCTAGCTAGTTTCTCAACTGGTGCTAACATTAATGCCATAACTGTACTAATTGCTTGATCTTTAGTTGGAAGGTCTGCAATACGCTTAAGTTGATCTGCATCTACAAATTCACCTGAAACGCCCAAACCTTTAACGACTAAATCTTCATTTTCTTTTACAAAGTCTTTGAAGACACGTGCAACTGCGCCTGGATCTTCCTGAGAAAAACCAAGAATTACCGGACCACTAAGAACTGGTAATACACATTCACACGATGTTTCGTTTAGCGCTAATTTTGCCAATGAATTCTTTACAACACGTAAAGAAACGTTAGCATCTAGTGCGCTAGCACGAAGCATAGTCATTTGTTCAACTGTCAATCCACGATACTCAGCTACGCCAACAGAAATTGCACTATCAGCTAGTGAATTTACTTGTTCTACAACAACTTTTTTTGCTTCAAGATTTAGAGCCATTTGCCTCTCCTGAACAGTTTAAAAAAGAAAGTTATCTTTTGACAACTTTCGCCATAGAGTACTTGCATACCCTCTACATAAGCAGATTGTGTTACCAATCATTTAAGTAAAAACTCCAGGAGGAGAATTTACACCTATGGTCTTTGAGGAACGCAATAATAATTACTACGACCCAAAGAATTTATTTACTTGAACCTATTAAAGATCAAGAGTGCTTAAATCAACTGAAACGCCTGCGCCCATTGTTGAAGAAACACTTAATTTTTTAAAGTAAACACCTTTAGCCGAACTTGGCTTAGCCTTTTTAAGTGCTTCCATTAGTGCGGTTATATTTTCAGATAAAGCTTTAACATCGAATGATGCTTTACCAATACCCGCATGAACAATTGCAGCTTTATCAGTACGGTAACGTACCTGACCTGCTTTAGCATTGTTAACTGCAGTAGCAACATCTGGTGTTACTGTGCCAACCTTAGGGTTAGGCATTAAACCACGTGGACCTAATACCTGACCTAAACGACCAACAACACCCATTGCATCAGGTGACGCAATAACAACATCGTAGTCTAGATCACCATCTTGCATAGATTTCATTAGATCTTCCATGCCAACAACATCTGCACCAGCTGCTTCGGCTTTTGCAACGTTATCGCCTTGGGTGAATACAGCAACACGAACAGTTTTACCAGTACCATTAGGAAGCACAACAGCACCACGAACGTTTTGATCAGATTTCTTAGCGTCAACACCTAAGTTAACACTCACATCGATAGATTCGTCAAAATTTGCAGTTGCACATTCTTTAATTAAAGTCAATGCATCTTCAATTGAATAACGCTTACCATGTTCAATTTTACTTGCGATATCTTTTTGTTTTTTTGTTAAGTTAGCCATTCGATTAACCCTCCACTTCAATACCCATTGAACGGGCAGTACCAGAAATAATTGTAACAGCAGCTTCTAAATCATTTGCATTAAGATCTTTCATCTTAATCGTTGCAATTTCTTCTAATTGAGCGCGGGTAATTTTTCCTACTTTATCAGTATGTGGAACGCTAGATCCCTTAGCAATTCCTGTTACTTTAAGAATAAGCAATGAAGCTGGTGGTGTTTTTGTAACAAAGGTAAAGCTACGATCGCTGTATACTGAAATAATTACAGGAACTTTCATGCCTTTATCAATCTCTTGAGTCTTAGCATTAAATGCCTTACAGAACTCCATGATGTTAACACCATGCTGACCTAATGCAGGACCAACTGGTGGTGACGGATTAGCTTCTTGTGCAGGCACTTGAAGCTTAATATATGATTCAATTTTTTTAGCCATTTTTCTTCCTTGAGGAGTTTCCTCGATTGGGTAATAACGCCTATTAAGCTCCCCGTTTAAAAAAAGCGACAATTACGTCGCTACGTTACTATGTTTTTTCTACTTGTGAGAACTCAAGATCAACCGATGTTGTACGACCGAAGATTAACACCTCAATCTTTAAAATACTCTTCTCGTAATCAACCGCTTCAATAATGCCATTAAATTCACTAAATGGTCCATCAATAACAAGTATCTCTTCACCAGGTTGATAAGCAATCTTAGGTTTAGGTTTATCAGCTCCTTCTTGAACACGAGCCATAATACGATCAACTTCACGTTGAGTAATTGGAGATGGCTTACCAGATGATCCACCAATAAAGCCAATAACATTATTAGTATTTTTAACAAGCAGCCAACTAGGCTCAGTTAACTCCATGTTAACCAACATATAGCCAGGGAAAAACTTACGTTCAGCAGTTTTCTTTTGACCATCTTTAAGTTCAACCACCTGCTCAGTAGGCACCATAACCTCACTAAACAAGTCCTCTAAACCTTCTCTAGTGATAGCATCTTCAATTGCAGTTTTAACTTTAGCTTCATAACCACTTCTAGCATGAAGCACATACCATCTTTTAGACATCTACAGCTCTCTTAATTTGTTAATAATTGAACCATCCATGAAAAGAATGAATCAACTATCCACAAGAATATAGCAACAATTATTACTGCCACCATAATCATGCCTGTCGTTTTGACAGTTTCATCACGTGTTGGCCATACTACCTTACGTAACTCGATTTTAGTTTCTTTGATAAACGTGCTTAATCGCTTACCTTGAGGTGTCCTGAAATAAATCAGGCCTGCAATCACAAGACCTGCTAACAAAATTAAAACTTTGTATAGTGTTGTAATTAGTCCTAATGGATCCAAATAAAACATGACAAGAGAGGCGATCACTATAAGGATTGATAAATACACTCCTAGTGATGATTCTTTTGTCTTAGTTTCTACTGTTTTATTCACAATACACCTTCTAACATGGCAGGCGAGGAGGGACTCGAACCCCCAACCAACGGTTTTGGAAACCGCCACTCTACCAATTGAGCCACTCGCCTATAAACTTTAAAGGCTCGGACCTAAGCCCGAGCCAAATTTTCTTAGATTTTCCTAAGTTTAAACTTAGAAATTAATCCGTAACCTTAGAAACAACGCCCGCACCAACTGTACGACCACCTTCTCTAATTGCGAATCTTAATCCATCTTCCATAGCGATTGGAGATAATAGCTCTACTTCCATTTTCACGTTATCGCCTGGCATTACCATC
>NZ_JAQWSS010000101.1 GCF_029243085.1 Candidatus Thioglobus sp.
AGCAACTGCAATGATCATCTTCGGTGAAGAGTCAACAGCGTTATTAGCCCAAGTATGGAATACGGGTGCAATTTTGTTGTTTATTGGTTCTTTCTGGTATTGGTTCTCATTCAAAGTAGATAGCGAATCTGAAGGAGTTCCTTGGACAAGTGTTACACTTAGAAAAGATTCATTCTCATTAGCGTTAATGGCAACTTCGGTAACAGCTATTGGCTGGTCTGCCACAAATGGTGGAACAGGCATTTGGTTTGCACTAGTAATCCTTTCAACTGCATCATTATTTGGTGGCGTGTATTGGTCTAAATTCTCTCACATGTTCTTCAAGCCTGTGGCTGGTTACAACAAGCGCATTATTAAGGCGAATGGCACAAACGAGAACTTACCGCATGAAACTAGATTCGGTGGCAAAACTGCTGCAGACGATGAGTTCCAGCAAAACAGACACTCTATGGAGCTTCTTAAAGATGCACCAATGGACATGGGTCTTGGTATTAAGCGCGAAGCGCCTAATCACTACTAATATTAATTAATTAACTTAAGAGAGGAATAGAATATGCCAACTTTTGTATATATGACTCGTTGTGATGGTTGTGGACATTGTGTAGATATCTGCCCATCTGACATTATGCACATTGATGATAAATATCGTCGTGCTTACAACATTGAACCTAACATGTGTTGGGAGTGCTATTCATGTGTTAAAGCATGTCCACACCAAGCTATTGATGTACGTGGTTACGCTGACTTTGCGCCATTAGGACATAGTGTACGTACAATTCGTGATGAAGAAAAAGGAACGATCGCATGGAGAGTTAAATTCCGTGACGGACGTGTTAAAAACTTCTTGTCACCAATTACAACGCAACCATGGGGAACAAAGATTCCAGACTTTAGAAACGAAACAGCACCAAGTGCAGAAATGCGTAATTCTGAATTACTAGCATTTGAACCTAAGTACATTCGTATGGATGACGGTGGTTTACACACGCTTGAAACTAACAAACTATCTTTAAAGAAAGGAGCACAGTACCATGAAAGCCTATAAAACTATTGTAGAAGACAACATTGATATTCTTGTTGTTGGTGCTGGATTAGGTGGCACAGGTGCCGCATATGAAGCAAGATACTGGGGTCAAGACAAGAAAATCATAATTGCCGAAAAAGCAAACATTAACCGTTCTGGTGCTGTTGCCCAAGGTTTATATGCGATTAACTGTTACATGGGTACTCGTTTTGGCGAGAACAATCCTGAAGATCACGTTCGTTACGCTCGTATTGACCTGATGGGTATGGTACGTGAAGATTTATTATTCGATATGGCTCGCCACGTTGACTCTGCAGTACACAAGTTTGAAGAGTGGGGCTTACCATTAATGAAAGACCCTAAGAGAGAAGATATTGGCGCATATATGCGTGAAGGTAAATGGCAGATCATGATCCATGGTGAGTCGTACAAGCCTATCGTTGCTGAAGCTGCTACAAAACAAGCTGATAAAGTATACAACCGTATTATGGTTACTCATTTGTTAATGGATGATGGTAAAGATAATCGTGTAGCAGGCTGTGTTGGTTTTAACGTACGTACTGGTAATTATCACGTATTCAAATCTAAGGCAACTATTGTTGGTGCTGGTGGTGCTTCTAACATCTTTAAGCCTAGATCAGTAGGTGAAGGTGCTGGCCGTGTATGGTACGCACCTTGGTCTTCTGGTTCAGCTTACGGTTTAATGATTGAAGCTGGTGCAAAAATGACTCAAATGGAAAATCGTATCGTTTTAGCTCGATTTAAAGATGGTTACGGTCCAGTTGGCGCATATTTCTTACACCTTAAGACTTACACTCAAAATGCTTACGGCGATGAGTATGAGTCAAATTGGTTCCCACAGTTAGAAGAAATGGTTGGTAAACGTTACTTAGACACTGCAGCATCACATGTTACTGCACGACCTATTCCAACTTGTTTACGTACATCAGCAATTATTTCTGAAAATAATGCTGGCCGTGGTCCAATTCACATGGTTACAATGGAAGCATTCCAAGACCCTCATTTAGAGGAAGTTGGTTGGGAAAACTTCTTAGGTATGACGGTTGGTCAGGCGGTTCTATGGGCTGCAACTGATATTGACCCTAAGTATATTAACCCTGAGTTAACGACTTCTGAACCATATGTTATGGGTTCTCATGCTACAGGTTGTGGCGCATGGTGTTCAGGTCCTGAAGATCTTTCACCAGAAGAGTACTTCTGGGGTTACAACAGAATGACTTCAGTTGAAGGTTTATTTGGCGCAGGCGATGCTGTTGGTGGTACACCACATGCTTTCTCATCTGGTTCATTTACTGAAGGTCGTTTAGCTGCAAAAGCTGCATGTAAATATATTGATGATGGTAAAGGTGAAGGTATTGTTGTTTCTGATAAGCAAATTGCTGATCGTAAAGCACAAATCTATCAGCCATTAGAGACTTACAGAATTGGTCGCAATGAAATCGTTGCTGGTACAGTTTCTCCAAGTTATATTCTTCCTATGCCTGGTTTACAGCGTCTACAGAAGATTATGGATGAGTATTGTGGTGGTGTGACAGTTTCTTACATGACTAACGATAAGCTACTTAATATGGGTATGCAGAAGATGGCTGTAATGGAAGAGGATCTAGATAAACTAGGTGCTGAAGACATTCACCAGTTAATGCGTGCATGGGAGCTTAAGCACCGTCATCGTACTTCTGAGTGTGTTTTCCAGCATACGTTCTTCCGTAAGGAAACTCGCTGGCCTGGTTACTATTACCGTGGTGATGCAATGAAACTTGACGATGAAAATTGGCATGTTTTAACTGTATCTCATCGTGATCGTACTACTGGTGAGTACACTATGCAAAAAGCGCCTTGTTACCACTTAGTTAATGACGAAGAATAAAGCGTTCATAGAAATTTAATTTAAATTTCTAGAAATAAAAGAGGCCAACACGCAAGTGTTGGTCTTTTTTATCTATTGTAGGTTTTAAAAAAAAGACTTACAATAGATAAAAATAATTTATTGGAATAATTAGTATGAATATTATAGATAAGACAGATGATGAGATATTAGCCATCGCTCACCCAATGTGGGATGACCTAATAAAATTTTCAAACAATGGTAATTATGGTGCTTTTACGCGTAACTTTTCTGAGGATTTTTTACGTGGTGCAAATGAAATTGAAATGGGTAAGCAGTTCGCTCGTAGTGAGTTAACTAAAGGCCTGGAAAAAGGTGCTGATTATTTAGGTATGATTCGTCGTGGTGAGTATGTGACTGTTTTATACAGACAAACTAACAATGGTAAGCTCAACGCTGAGAAGAAAGGTGAGTATCTAGGAAGATTGGTTCTTGGCTATGAAGGAGATGTGGTTAAGATTTTCGGTGCAACTATTTTTTAAAAACTATGAGTAATTTTATTGAAGAGTCAAAATATGTTGAACTGATTTACAAGGTTATTATCAGAAAACGGGCAATGTGTTTTCTAATATTGAATATCCAGTTGGCTATGTTCATGGCGCTAATGATGTTTTAGGTCCAGCTGTATTAGCTGAACTTGAAGGCCGTGAAGAAGGCGATATTATTGAAGTTAATGTTGATGTTGCCAAGTTGTATGGTGAACGAGACGAATCTTTAGTTTTCATAGACAAGATTGAAAATGTACCACCACAATATAGAGAAATTGGTACTAAAGTAACCATGGAAAATGCAGATGGCCATTCTAAAGACTTTTTAGTTACAAAAGTTGATGAAGAAACGGTTACAATTGATGGCAATAATCCACTTTGTGGTCGTGATGTTAAGTTCGTACTTGAGGTTACTTTGGTACGTGATGCTACCATTGAAGAAATGGAAGCTGGTGGTACAACAGATTCAGAGCCTAGTTTAGAAGAAATCTTGAGTCAAGGAAATTAATATGAGTATAGAATTTAATGAATCTGAATTAACAACAATTCAAAATAACCTTAATAATCGTTGGAGAGACGAGCAAAAACAGGTTAATTTGGCTGACATTGAAATTACCAAGGAAGGTGAGGAAAAGCCAACACTCTTTCCTGCTGCTGTATGGGAAGATCCTAACTCTACTTTTATTATTATTAAACTTGATGAGTTCAAGTATAAAAGCTTCTTTTATTATTTAACTGATAAACGTTTTGATACAGGCCAAGATGAATATAATGATTTACATGAATGCACAGATAAATTATTAAAAGCACAGGCTGATTTTGTTCTGACAAAAAATACTAAAGGGCTTAATGTTCATATTCATCGTGAAACGGGCATCTAAACAAAAAAAGGAACGTAATTACGTTCCTTTTTT
>NZ_JAQWSS010000107.1 GCF_029243085.1 Candidatus Thioglobus sp.
GCGGGTCTTGTTGCTCTCAGTTGGGTGCCAAGGCAATGTATCGATATGCTAAGGATAAATGTCGAGAAGAAGGTAAGCTAGGAGAGGGGAAAATTGGTATCAGTGAGTCGCGATGTCTAGGTAGATGTGAACATGGCCCGGTAGCTGTTGTATATCCAGATAATGTTTGGTATCAGTATATTGATGAAGAAGATGTTGACGATATTATTGAAAGTCACTTGATGGAAGGCAATATTGTAGAGCGCTTACAAATCAAGTAATTTCGTTATTACTTTGTTTATTTGTTGCTCTAGAGTTTTAGCGTCTGAATTATTTCTAATAATATCAGTTGGCAGTTTTTCTTGCAATGTTAGGCGCTGTTCTGGGCTGGCTTGTGCCGAAATCATTTTTTTAGCTAATTTCTCATCAATGTTTTCTCGTTTCAGTAGTCGTTCTAGCTGATTTTGTGGTGTGCAATCTATCAATATAATACGATCAAACATATGCCACAGGTTTTGCTCAAATAACAATGGTACTTCAACAACAACTAATTCAGCATTCAGTTCTTTAATATCCTGCTGCATTTTGTCCAAAATTTTTGGATGAAGAATTTTCTCAATAGCCAGTTGATTTGTTTTATTTTTTAGTAACTGTTGACGCAACATGTTGCGGTTCAATGTGTCATCATTATTCAGGATGTTATTTCCGAAGTGTGATACCAGCTCCAATAAACCTGGAGATTTTGGCTTGACAACTTCTCGAGCAACAACATCTAGGTTGATAATTGAAATCCCGGATTTTGCGAAGATTTTGCTAGCACTTGATTTCCCACAAGCGATACCACCTGTGAGTGCAATTTGAATTTTGCTCATAATATGACTGATTTTAGCAATTACTAACAAAGTTAGGTTGTAAATACGCCTTGTTTAAGTTGACATTCAGATTAAAATATTGATAATTGCTTTAATATAAAAAGAATAGACATAATATCGCTATGACAACCAAAGATAACGAAAATTCTAAATCAGTTGAAACTCAAGAGCACGGATCTGCAGCTTTCCGTAAAGAGTATATTGCGCATGATCTGCAAGCGGGTGTAATTACTGCAACTATGGCAATACCTTTATCAATTGGTATTGCACTAATGTCAGATTATCCAATTCAGGTCGGTCTTGCAACAGTGGCGTTCGCCTCATTTATTGGCTTTTTGTTTGCATGGTTCCGTCCAGGTAACTTTATTGGCGCACCCGGAATTGCAGCAGGATTAGCGCCTATTTTGGCTATGGGTGTGGCTACCTTTGGCATTGAAAACATGGCTTTCATTATTTTCATGACAGCTACTTTTCAGGCGTTAATTTGGAAGTATAACTGGCAGCGCTATTTGCTCAAGGCTGTTCCAACCTATTTGGTTGAGGGTTTGTTAGCTGGAATCGGGTTAAAAATTGCCTTGAAATTCTTGCCATTCTTATGGATGTTGCCAGTTGGTATGACTGCACCTGAGGAATTTTGGAATGCAGATCGTATTACAGTTATTGTGCTATCACTTGCTGGCGCAGCAGTCTTTTTGACATTGTTTAAAATGTATAAAGATACTAAACCTGCTATGCCTTATTTCGCCTTGATTATTCTTGGGATTGTTGCATCACAGTTCTTCGAAGTTAATATGTTGAAAGTTGAAGATGTTGATTTTGTACTTGGACTTCCAATTCCTGATTTTAATACTGCCTACATGTGGATGTATGCAATCTTCTTCGCATTAATGCTTGCAGTTGTTGATGTAATTGAACAAGTAATGAGCAATGCAGCAATTGAAAAAATTGACCCATTGGATCGCCCTTGTAATAGCAATAACAGCTTATTATCTATTTGGGTTTCTAATATGGGCGCTAGTTTTTTTGGAGGTATGACTAATCTTGATGGTTTGGCAAAGAGTTCAACAAATCGACTTGCAGGTGCTTATACTAAATTATCTGTGCTAGTTATTGGTCTAATGATTACTTTCTTTGTATTAAATTCTCAGTATTTGGACCATTTACCTTATTTTGCTTTAGCCATTATCATGATATTTGTTGGTGTCAAAATGATCATGGGATTACTTCATGTGGCGCAGTTTGGTCCGTATGCATTGCTACTTGGATCTTTGTGTGGCATTTTAGTATTTCTAGTAGGTATTTTTGAAGGCTTGTTGATTACGTTGGCTCTGCATGCAATTATTAATTATGTTATTTTTACAAAAATTGAGAATAAGTCTGCTGGAGCTGTAGTTCGCCAGTACTTTAGTCGTTTCAAAGACGATGAGACAAACATTAATTAACTAATTGATAATTTGTTAAAAATGAAGTTAGGTTTTTATATCTGATCAGTGTCTATGATTAATAATATTAATTGTTAGCTATTGACAAATTGAGCAAATGTATTGATAATACACAGCTCTTTGGTTATGTAGCTCAGCTGGTTAGAGCACAGCATTCATAATGCTGGGGTCGGTGGTT
>NZ_JAQWSS010000113.1 GCF_029243085.1 Candidatus Thioglobus sp.
ACCATTGCCTTATGCAACCGCACTAAAGCCGGGATCAGCAAGCAAGCCTTTCTTTGGTATTGAGCCGCAAGTGGTTAATGAAAAAGGAGATATTCTTGAAGGTGAAGCGGAAGGTATTTTAGTACTGGCAAGATCTTGGCCGGGCCAAATGCGAACGCTTTATAATAATCATGAGCGCTTTATGGAGGCGTATTTTTCAACCTTCCCAGGAAAGTACTTTGCCGGTGACGGCGTAAAGCGCGATAAAGATGGTTATTATTGGATCACGGGTAGGGTGGATGATGTTTTAAATATTTCAGGACACCGTTTAGGTACGGCTGAAATCGAATCTGCCTTAGTGCTTCACGAAAATGTCTCAGAGGCAGCCGTAGTTGGCTATCCACATGATATCAAGGGACAAGGGATCTACGCTTATGTATCGATTATGAGTGGTGTCGAGTCTACTAACGAACTTAAATCTGAGTTAGTGAAGTTGGTTCGAGAAGAAATCGGCCCAATCGCAACCGTTGATAAAATTCAGTTTGCACCTGGATTGCCCAAAACCCGAAGTGGAAAAATTATGCGAAGAATCCTTAGAAAGATTGCTGAGAATGATTATGACAATTTGGGTGATACTTCTACCCTAGCTGAACCAGAAGTAGTTAACGATCTAATCGCTAATCGAATTAGTTAGATTGTTTAGGTTGGTCAATTTTAAGTTTCTTTAAACTTTTTTTCAGCTTGTCTTTAAGGCTCACTTCACATTGATTGTGATATTTTTGTTGCATTTGACCATCCAAAGATACAACTTTATTAAATACTTTGTTTTCCAACTCTATTGTATTTTTGATATTATCACAATAGTTATTAATTTCCTCTGTGGTGTACGAAACTAGGGTTGCAACACCAATAGCAGGTACAATTAATCCAGTAACAGCAATACCACTCGAAGTTTCTTTAAGTACTTCAATTCTTGTGATGTTTTTAGCAACTCTTTGAGTGTTTTGAGTAGTAAAAATACTTTCTAAGTAGCTTAGTTTATCAGCAGATAAGTTTAATTTTTGCTGTGTAGACTGTAACTCTCCCTGGAGAGTTTTCACTTTTCCTCTAGCATCGCTCATTTGTGACATTTCATCACCTAAAACACTAGTTTCACTTGTTGCTAACGATAGTTTTTCTTGTGAAATCTTAAGTGCTGATTGGGCCTTGATTAGTTGATTATTTAACGCTTCTAAAGTAGATGAATTATCTATTTTTTCAAGAACTGGTGTTGCTTGTAGTGCTGAAAGTTTATTATTGTATTCCTGCGTGGTTGCTTGAAGTTCTAATTCAAGCTCGGTCATTTTATCTGTATAGAAAAAATAGCCAGAAATTAAGGCGAATGCAAGCACAATTGCACTAAATAATGATTTGTTTTCCATGAGTGACCCTAAAAATAAATAATGATTAATATAGGATGAATATTATACAGTATTTATTGATCTATATTAGTATATTATTATATAATAATTAACGTAACCATTTGGCTGCTTGTTTGGCATAATAAGTTAGAATTGCATCACTACCAGCACGTTTGAAAGAAAGTAGTGTTTCTAGTGCAACCTTTTTCTCATCAATCCAACCATTTTGACTAGCCGCTTTAATTTGTGCATATTCACCACTCACATGATAGGCAAAGGTTGGCATACCAAAAGTTTGCTTAATACGATAAACGATATCCAAATAAGGTAAACCTGGTTTAATCATTACCATATCAGCACCTTCATCAATATCTAAACCTACTTCTCGAATTGCTTCATCAGAATTGGCAGGATCCATCTGATAAGTTTCTTTACTTGAAGCGCCTAGATTACTCGCAGAGCCAACAGCATCTCTAAAAGGTCCGTAATAACTAGAGGCATATTTGGCTGAATAGGCCAAAATATTGGTATAAATATATCCGTTTTCCTCTAAAGCCTCGCGGATGGCGCCAATTCGTCCATCCATCATGTCTGAAGGGGCGACAATATCACTACCTGCTTGAGCATGAGATAAGGCTTGTTTAACTAATACTTCGATGGTCTCATCATTTAGCACATAGCCAGATTCATCAATTAGCCCGTCTTGGCCATGTGTGGTAAATGGATCAAGTGCTACATCAGTGATTACAGCTAATTCAGAAAATTTGCCCTTTAATGCGCGTACAGCACGTTGTGCCAAGCCGTCACTATTAAACGCCTCTTCAGCATTTAATGATTTTTTCTGTTCTGGAACCACGGGAAATAAGGCAACTGCACGAATACCTAAATCAACTAACTCTTGTGCTTCTACTAATAGTTGATCAACGCTTAGACGCTCTATATCAGGCATAGATTCAATACTTTCACGTTTATTTTCTCCTTCAATGATAAAGATAGGGAAAATTAAATCATCAGTTGTCAGGGTGTTTTCACGCATTAATTCACGGGTATATGCGTGTTTTCTCATACGACGTGGTCTATGGGTTAAAATTGTCATCTTAATTTAAATTCTAATAATTTCATCGATTATACAACAATGAGCCAATCAAGCGAAACCTTAACAAGCATGTCAAGCGTCAAAGAGGCGTTTATTCAACCTTTTCCTAATTCTAGCAAGATCTATGTTGAGGGGTCACGCCCCGATATTCAGGTGCCAATGCGTGAAATTACATTAACTGACACTATTGGAGAATTAGCAGAAAAAAATGATCCTATTCATGTGTATGATACTTCAGGTGTCTACACCGATCCAAGTGTTCAGATTGATCTTCGCAAAGGCCTAGACAATATTCGTGAAACTTGGATTGATGAACGAGGCGATACCGAAACGCTTGAAGGTATGAGCTCAACATTCTCAAATGAACGCCTTGACAATACCGAACTTGACGACTTGCGTTTTGAATTTTTAAAAACGCCAAAGTGTGCTAAAGACGGTAAAAATGTCACACAAATGTATTATGCTAAGCAAGGTATTATTACACCAGAGATGGAGTATATTGCTATTCGTGAGAATTGTAAATGGCAGGAATATAAGGATCAAATTGGTCAGCAAAAAGGCGAGAGTTTTGGTGCTAACATTCCCGATGTAATTACACCAGAATTTGTTCGTAGTGAAGTGGCACGAGGTCGCGCCGTCATTCCTGCAAATATTAACCATCCAGAAACTGAACCAATGATTATTGGTCGTAATTTTATGGTTAAAATCAATGGCAACATTGGTAATTCAGCATTGGGATCAAGCATTGAAGAAGAAGTAGATAAAATGGTATGGGGTATCCGTTGGGGTGCTGATACGATTATGGATCTTTCTACAGGTAAAAATATTCATGAAACTCGTGAATGGATTATTCGTAACTCGCCAGTACCCATTGGCACTGTGCCAATTTATCAAGCATTAGAAAAAGTCAATGGTGTTGCTGAAGATTTAAATTGGGAAGTGTTTAGGGATACATTGATTGAGCAAGCTGAGCAGGGTGTTGACTATTTTACAATTCATGCAGGTGTGCGTTTGCAGCATGTACCACTAACCATTGACCGTATTACGGGCATTGTTTCTCGTGGCGGATCTATCATGGCTAAGTGGTGTTTAGCACATCATACAGAGAGTTTTATTTATACACACTTTGAAGAAATTTGTGAAATTATGAAGAAGTATGATATTACTTTTTCACTCGGTGATGGACTACGCCCAGGTTGTATTGCAGATGCGAATGATGCGGCACAATTTGGCGAGCTAGAAACTTTAGGTGAGCTGACTAAAATTGCATGGAAGCATGACGTACAAACTTTTATTGAGGGCCCTGGTCATGTGCCAATGCAGATGATTAAAGAAAACATGGATAAACAGCTTGAGGAATGTGGCGAGGCGCCATTTTATACCTTAGGCCCTTTAACCACTGATATCGCTCCAGGTTATGATCATATTACTTCAGCTATTGGTGCTGCGCAAATTGGTTGGTATGGTTGCGCCATGCTTTGTTACGTTACTCCTAAAGAGCATTTAGGCTTGCCAAATCAAGATGATGTCAAGGAAGGTATTATTGCTTATAAGATTGCCGCTCATGCGGCGGACCTTGCCAAAGGTCATCCAGGTGCTCAGATTCGTGACAACGCTTTATCTAAGGCGCGCTTTGAATTTAGATGGGAAGATCAATTTAATCTTGGTTTGGATCCAGATACAGCTCGTAAATATCATGATGAAACCATGCCTAAACAAGCAGCAAAAACATCTCATTTCTGCTCAATGTGTGGCCCTAAGTTCTGTTCAATGAAGATCACTCAAGAAATCAAAACCATGGATGCTGAAGAGATCGCCAAGATTAACGCCATTCAAGTGGAGATGGATCAAAAATCAGTTGAGTTTTTAGAGAATGACAGTGAAATTTATATGAAGGAGAATGCTTAATTAAGCATTTTTAGATTCTTTCATTTTTTCCTTTTCTAAAATTTTAAACGCTTTCAAGCAGCATTGTTTGGAAGGGTTTAAGTTCTCACAATTGCAATAATTGTGTTTAGTTTGAAATACAACAAAATCTTTTAAAACAGATCCTTGTTCTAATTTAAGCGCCTTTAAGTAGGAATTTTCTGTGATATTGAAACAATAACACAGTAATTTCTCATCGATTTTAGTATTGCAACAACCCATTTGGTATTTTCCTTAAAGAAATTTTGTAGAACTGTAGTTATAATTATAACTATTTATTAATTTATTATATTTTTATGAAACGCATTTCTTCTTTTTTTATAGCGCTGTTGTTATCAACTTTTTCAATAGCAGGTGTACACCCTTCAATGCCTTGGGTAGAGGTTAATTATCCACAAGATCAAGATAAGCGTTGGTGGGATGACACCTGGTGGAAAGAAGGTCAGCTTCCTACGCCTCAGAATTATGCAGTTTCTATGGAAGAAGTAACTTATATGGATGGCGACGTCGAGGTAGAGGCATTTTTATTCAAGCCTACTAAGACTGGAAAGTATCCAGCTATCTTGTTTCAGCATGGCCGTAGAGGGCTTGATAGTTGGACCTTGCCAAGAGTTAAACGTTTAGCAGCGCGCGGCTTTATTGTGTTGGCGCCCAATATGTTTGGCACTTACATGAAATCCCCATTTCCAATTGAACATGATTATATTTACGATCAGCACGTAGCCAAAGGTATCGATGCTTTATTACAGCGAGACGATATTAAAGGCGATAAAATTTGTACAGTATCGCACACACGTGGTGGTTATATGACACTTAAAGCTTTGGTAGCACATAATCAGCAAGATAAGAAAGTGGCCTGTTATGTTGCTTATTATCCGCATTGGCAAGATCCTAACGCTTCTGAAGTAAAACAGATTTATCAATATGCTCCTGAACTTAATGAACTTAATGTGCCATCTTTAGTTTTTGTGGGTGAGTATGATCAATACCAGAGAATTCGCCCAATTATGGCTGGCATGGAGGAATTGAAAGGTAGAGGTGTTGATGCTGAGCTGATTGTTTATCCAGGTGTTGGTCGTGGTTTTGACTTTAGGCCAGTACACGTAAGAACTTTTGCTGATGATTTAGCAACCAAAGATGCAGATCAGAGAACTGCCGCTTTTGTTAGAAAAAATCTAAATCAATAATTATTTTTTTGATTTAACAATAGGTTAATTTGTGCGCTTAATTGGTTAACAGCACCTTGTTTTGATTTAAAGTATTGATTGGCGTTTTTTCCAAGCTCATCAGATTTTTTTTGATCAGCTAATAGTTGAATGATTTCAGTAATTAGCTGATCAGAATTTTGCACCTGAATGGCACCTTGTTTTTTGAGTAGTTCAGAAGAAATTTCTGCAAAATTAAACACGGTTGGTCCAAATATAATAGGCTTTGAGAGTGCTGCTGGTTCAAGCATATTGTGACCACCCGTATCATTTAAACTACCGCCCATAAACACGATATCACTAATCGCAAAATAACTCATCATTTCACCCATAGAGTCACCTAATAAAAAATGGGTGTTTGTAGCTGACTTTAATGTTGATCGACGAGAAATCGTTAGATTAGAGTCCTTTACTAGCTTTTCCACTTCATTAAAACGCTCTGGGTGTCGTGGAACAATAACTAAAAGTGCATTAACTTTATCCTGGTATTTTAGCAAGCTATTGATAATCTGAAGTTCTTCGCCTTCATGGGTACTTGCAAAGGTGACCACAGCTCTATTTTTTGTAATTTTCTTAAGAGCGTTGATGGTTAATGTGTTCGCTTGGGGGTTTAAGTCAAATTTTATATTACCTGCATTAATCACCCTATCCTTTGGCGTACCAAGGCGAATAAACCGATTGGCTGAATTTTGGTTTTGTGTTGCAATAAGACTTAAGTTGTTAAGCGTTTCATTAACCAAATTAGAAGCAAATTTTTGATATTTTTTAAGTGAGCGTTCCGACATTCTGGCATTGATTAAAATGCTTGGTATGTGATTTTGTTTTAATCCATGGATTAAATTAGGCCATATTTCAGTCTCCATCAAAATGCAGATATCTGGTTTTATTTTACTAAGGTAACGGTTAACAATAAAACTTAAGTCAAATGGAAAATACAAATTTAATACTTCTTTACTGTAATGTTGTTTAAGTGCATCTGAACCCGTTGGTGTTGTAGTAGTAACTAATATTCGATGGTCTGGGTATTGTTTAATGAGCATATCAATGAGAGGGATTGCAGCTCTAAATTCACCAACTGAGACGCAATGGATCCAGATAATAGGCACAGGTATTTCATCAATAAAGCCTAGTCGTTCAGAGATTCTTTGACGATACTTTGAGGCTTTAATGGATTTAACTAAGAGGCGGATAACTAAAATGGGTAATAGTAAATATCCAACTAGGCTGTATAGGGTTCGATTCATTTGTCGGTGGTATAATAGCTTCATTGTATTTTAGCGGTTTTTTATGAAGTTTGTTGATTCTGCCAGTATTCGTATTGAAGCTGGTAAAGGTGGTGCTGGTTGTCTGGGTTTTCGTCGAGAAAAATATATTCCTGATGGTGGCCCTGATGGTGGTGATGGTGGTGATGGCGGGCATATTTATTTTCGTGGCCAAGAAGGTTTAAATACGCTGAGTGAGTTTCGTTTTAATCGACTTTTTAGAGCTAAAAACGGACAACCTGGCTCTGGTCAAAATAAACGCGGAAAATCTGCTGATCACTTAACCGTTGAAATTCCATTGGGAACCAAAGTATATGATCTAGAAACTGATGAATTGATTGGGGAAATGATTGAACACGATCAAATTATGTTGGTGGCTAAAGGTGGTTTTCATGGCTTAGGAAACACACGTTTTAAATCAAGTATTAACCGCGCTCCAAGAAAAACCACACCTGGCTCTCCAGGAGAGGTGCGTGAAATTGGCTTAGAGATGAGTGTGATGGCTGATATTGGTCTTCTAGGTATGCCTAACGCAGGTAAATCCAGTTTGATTCGCCAAATTTCTAGTGCACGTCCAAAAGTGGCAGATTATCCATTTACCACACTACACCCTTCGCTTGGTGTGGTGTCATATTATGACGAACATATTGTCATGGCCGATATTCCAGGATTGATTGAAGATGCAAGTGAAGGTGTAGGCTTAGGTTTTGAATTTTTAAAGCATTTGTCTCGTGCTAAAGCACTATTACATGTGGTTGATATTTTGCCTGCAGATGGATCTGACCCTGCAGCAAATTTCTTAACCATTGAAAATGAATTAAGAAAATACGATCCAGACTTGGCTGATAAACCAAGAATGCTAGCCGTCAATAAAATGGATTTATTGCCCGAAGAGGATCGCGTTGAAATTGTGACCAAGTTACTAAAAGTAATTAATTATCAAGGTGAGTTTTACAATATCTCTGCGTTAAATGGCTTAGGTTGCAAAGACTTGGTAGAGGGTTTGTTTTACCTGGTTAAGGGTAATAATGAGTAAGCATAAATGGGTAGTTAAAATTGGATCAGCGTTACTGACCAATGATGGCGAAGGTTTAGATACTGAGGCGATAAACTCATGGGTTGAGCAAATTGTGCAATTAAAAAATCAAAATATTGAAGTGATTTTGGTGTCTAGTGGTGCTATTGCGGAAGGTATGAAGCGCTTGGGTTGGAATATACGCCCCGAAAATATTCATCAATTACAAGCTGCCGCAGCTGTGGGTCAAATGGGGCTTGTGCAAACTTATGAATCTTTATTTGCAGCTCATAGTATTCATACCGCCCAAGTGTTATTGACCCACGATAATTTAGCCGATAATCAGCAGAGTGATAATATTTCAGCCACATTGAATGCCTTACTTGAGCTTGGTACAGTGCCGATTGTGAATGAAAATGATACAGTTGCCACAGAAGAAATTAAATTTGGTGATAATGACACGTTAGCCGCATTGGTTGCGAACTTAGTGAGCGCAACAAAGCTTGTTATTTTGACTGATCAAGGTGGTGTGTATGACGCCGATCCTAGAAAAGTATCTAATGCTAGTTTAATTGATAGTATTCATGTTGATGATGAGAAGCTTGAAAAGGTTGCTGGTCGAACAGGCGGATCTTTAGGTTCGGGTGGTATGTACACTAAAGTATTAGCTGCACAAACTGCCGCCAAAACAAATACTTTTACGATTATTGCTTCAGGTAGGCAAGAAGATGTTTTAACCAAACTTAGCGCTGGAGAGCATGTAGGTACCTTAATACATTGTTAGCATATATTGGACTTGGGTCAAATCTTAACAACCCTAAACAACAAATTAAAACAGCGATAATGGCTTTGCACAATACTAAAGATGTAGAAGTTGTTAATCTTTCTAGTTTGTATCAATCTCCACCAGTAGACGGTTCAAAGCAGCCTGACTATATTAACGCTGTGTGTGAGGTAAAAACACACTTAACCGCTTTAGAATTGTTATATGTTTGTCAAGAGATTGAAACCAAACAGCATCGTGTACGTGAAAAAAAATGGGGCGCTAGAACCATTGATTTGGATATTATTTTATATGGCGTACAGGTGTTAGTCTCTAAGAAATTAATCATTCCTCATCCAGAAATGATGAATAGAGCCTTTGTACTAGTGCCTTTGGCAGAGCTTGAAGATGATTTAAAAGTACCTGTATTGGGCCCTATTCAGGATTTAATCCTAGAATTGGGTGAATTTGAATTAACCAAGCTATGACTTTATCCGAACTCAAAATTTTCAAGCAAACAGGTGAAAAAATCACTTGCTTAACAGCTTATGATGCCTCTTTTGCTCAGCTCTTTGATGAATGCGGTGTTGATACGATTCTAGTAGGAGATTCGTTAGGAAATGTCATTCAAGGTGGTGAAAACACGCTTAGCGTTACCATGGAAGATATGATTTATCATACTCAATCGGTAGCAAAAGGTATTCAAGACTCGCTACTGATTGCAGACATGCCGTATCAAAGCTACACCAATGCTGAACAAACATTGGTAAATGCTCAGCGTTTGATTAATGCTGGCGCACAAATGGTGAAGTTTGAAGGTGGACGTGAGCACAAGAACTCTTTTGAAATTTTGCAAGTCAATAATATTCCAGTCTGTGGGCATTTGGGTTTGCAGCCACAATCGGTGATTGAGATGGGTGGCTATAAAATACAAGGAAAGGATGAAGTGGGTGCTAAACGAATTATCGATGATGCGCTAGCTCTAGAAGCCTGGGGTGTACAGGTTTTGGTGCTTGAATGCGTACCTGCATCGTTAGCCAAACAGATCTCGCAAATGTTAAGTATTCCAACTATTGGTATTGGTGCAGGTGTAGATTGCGATGGACAAGTGTTAGTGAGCTATGATATGCTAGGTATTAACACAGGATATATGCCAAAATTTGTTAAAAATTTCTTGAAGGATAATGGCGATATTAAAGGTGCTATTACTGCGTTTATTAGTGCCATAAAAATCCAAGAATTTCCAACGGATCAACATAGTTATTAAATTGTATACATTTACTGTAATAAGGTGTTTTATAGTGCGTGTAAAATAAAAGTGATGCAAATTTTTAATACGATTACAGAGTTACAAGTCACACTTAAGGATTGGCAAAACAAGGGTGATAAGATTGCTTTTGTGCCAACCATGGGTGGTTTACATGCGGGGCATTTATCTCTAGTTACACTTGCTCAACAAAATGCAGATAAAGTAATAGCGAGTGTATTTGTAAACCCAACACAGTTTGGTGAAAATGAAGATTTTGATCAATATCCCAATACACTTAAAGAAGATGTTTGGCAATTAAAGCAACATCAGGTTGATGGTTTGTTTACTCCAAGTATTGATCAGATTTATCCTCAAGGGCTAGATAGTGATATTCAAGTAGGTGAAATAGGTGAAATCTTGTGTGGCGCCTCTCGTTCAGGTCATTTTCAAGGGGTGGCGCAAGTAGTGCATCGTTTGTTTGAAATTGTAAAGCCTGACATAGCTATATTTGGGCAAAAAGATTTCCAACAATTGCAGATTATTACACAGATGGCTGATCAATTCTTTCCGATGATTAAGATACTCTCGCAATCGACGATCAGACAAAAAGATGGCTTAGCCATGAGTACACGGAATCAATATTTATCGAATAGTGAAAGAAAAATAGCCCCTCGTTTGTATCAAGTATTATTAACAGTCAAACAAGATTATTTGAATAATATCTCAGTTGAGATAT
>NZ_JAQWSS010000114.1 GCF_029243085.1 Candidatus Thioglobus sp.
ATAGCCTACTAGCTAGGTATAATCGATGGCATATTAAATACTTAGGTTAACAGTATGTCTGGCAATTCTTTTGGAAAATTATTTACAGTTACTACTGCTGGTGAATCACATGGTGAAGCGCTTGTTGGTATCATTGATGGCTGCCCGCCTGGTATGGATCTTTGCGAGGCTGACTTACAAGGTGACCTAGACTTAAGAAAACCGGGCACTTCTCGTCATACTACTCAGCGTCGTGAAGCAGACTTGGTTAAAATTTTATCAGGCACCTTTGAAGGGAAAACTACTGGTACGCCAATTGCACTAATCATCCAGAATACCGATCAACGTTCTAAAGATTACGGCAACATTGCTAATACCTTCCGCCCTGGTCATGCTGATTACACTTATGACCAAAAATACGGCTTTAGAGATTATCGTGGCGGTGGCAGATCGTCTGCACGTGAAACTGCAATGCGAGTTGCCGCAGGTGGTATTGCTAAAAAATACTTAAAAGAAACCCTTGGTATAGAAATTAAAGGCTACTTGTCACAACTTGGCCCTATCACCTTTGATAACTTTGATTGGAACGAAGTTCACAACAATCCGTTCTTCTGTCCAGATGCTAGCAAAATTAAAGAGCTGGAAGATTATATGGATGCACTGAGAAAATCAGGCGATTCCATTGGTGCTCGCGTTAACGTGGTGGCCACAAATATGCCAGCTGGACTAGGTGAGCCAATTTTTGATCGTATCGAGGCTGATATTGCTCATGCAATGATGAGTATCAACGCGGTTAAAGGAGTTGAAATTGGCGCAGGATTTGATTCAATTACTCAAAAAGGCACCGAGCATCGAGATGTAATTACCATTGATGGTTTTAAATCTAACAACGCAGGTGGCACATTAGGTGGTATTACCTCAGGGCAAGATCTATTAGTATCTATGGCCCTTAAGCCAACTTCTAGTTTACGCCTACCTATCGAAAGCATTGATAAAGAAGGCAACCCTATCGAAGTAATTACTAAAGGTCGTCACGATCCTTGTGTTGGTATTCGCGCAACGCCGATTGCTGAAGCCATGCTAGCAATGACGATTATGGATCATGTTATGCGTCATAGAGCGCAAAATGCTGGTGTTAAATCCACAACGCCAGTAGTTCCAGGTGCTAGTTCATAACTCTATTTAATTGTAAATTTACCCACAAGGAACCACATGCTGTTTTCATTGATTAATAAATATGCGCCCATTAACGCTAAAAATGACTTTTTATCAGGATTAACAGTCGCCCTAGCCCTAGTACCAGAGGCTGTGGCTTTTGCATTATTAGCTGGTGTCGGGCCTCTTGTTGGTCTGTACGCTGCATTTACCATTGGTATTGTCACCTCTATTATTGGCGGTCGTCCGGGCATGATTTCAGGTGCAACAGGTGCAATTGCTGTAGTGATTGGTACATTAGTTGCACAACATGGTGTGGAATATCTGTTTGCAGCCGTCATTATGACAGGCTTAATCCAAATTACGTTTGGCCTATTAAAAATGGGTAAATTTATTCGTTTAGTGCCTCATCCGGTGTTTTTAGGCTTTGTTAATGGCCTAGCAATGGTTATTTTTATATCACAAATTAAGCAGTTTCAAGTGGGTGACGATTGGATCACTGGCACACCATTAGCTATCATGCTAATTATCATTGCTGCCACTATGGCAATTATTCATTTCTTGCCTAGATTTACCAAAGTCATTCCTTCCACTTTAGCAGCAATTATTGTTGGTAGTCTTGCGGTTATCTGGATGGGGCTAGATACTCGTACTGTTGGCGATATCGCTTCAATTAAAGGTGGGTTGCCGGTTTTCCACATTCCCGATGTCGGTGGTTTAACTTGGGAAATGATCACAATTGTATTCCCGTATGCAATTGTGATGGCGCTAGTTGGCCTAATTGAAAGCCTATTAACTCTAAATCTCATTGATGATCTAACTGAAACCGTTGGTCAACCAAACAAAGAATCAGTTGCTCAGGGTATTGCTAACTCAGTTACTGGTTTTTTTGGTGGCATGGGTGGTTGCGCCATGGTTGGACAAAGCTTGATTAATATCAAATCTGGCGGTCGTGGTCGTCTATCAGGAATTGTGGCGGCAATGGTACTACTGATGTTTATTCTTTTCTTATCTGAATATATTGAGATGATTCCAATTGCAGTGCTTATTGGTGTGATGTTTATGGTGGTCATTGGCACATTCGAATGGTGCACCTTCCGTTTGTTTGGAAAGGTTCCGGTGCCAGATATTGTTACTGGTATGTCAGTTGCTATTATTACAGTCTTAACAGACAATTTAGCATTGGCAGTTATTGTTGGCGTTATTATGTCAGCACTAACATTTGCCTGGGAGTCATCAAGCAAGATACATGCTGATAAGTCAATTAATGATGGTGGTAGTACTACCTATAAACTTAATGGAACCTTATTCTTTGCCTCAAAAGACAGCTTTCAAGCAATCTTCAATCCTGCTGAAGACACGAATGACGTGTATATTGATTTTAATAATTCAAAAGTCATGGATCATTCTGCTATTCAGGCGATTGACAAATTAGCGGAACGCTATAAAAAAGTTGGAAAAACACTTCATTTGCAACATTTGAGCGCTGAATGCAGATTGCTACTAAAAACAGCGAAAAACTTAGTTGAAGTCAACATTCTTGAAGATCCTAAGTACCATGTTGCAGACGATAAGCTAGCTTAATTTAAAAAAAAGATTAATTAGTTCATTTTGGCTCTTGATTATTACTAAAATCAAGACTATATTGTTTGCAAATAATTGAATGTTATCTGAGGAGAGACATGAAAAAAACACTATTAACAGTGCTGCTTATATCAAGTAGCACTGTTTGCGCACAATCATACCAAAGCAATTTCTTTAACAATGGCTTTGGTGGCAATGTTTGGTCGAATTTCAATCAAGAATTTCAACAATTTAGCAATGAAATGCGCGACATGCAAAATAAAAGTATTTTTGATGCACAAACAAATCGATATTTTGATGACAAAACCAACAGCTATATCATTGAAATTAAGATAAACGGTTTAGCAAAAAAGAATCTAGATATCACCACTAAAGACAATATGATTCACATTGTGGGTAGTGTTTATAAAACCGAACGAACCGCTGATAGTTCGCGCTCTTCATCAAGAAAATTTGCTCAATCTTATTCTTTACCTCAGGATGCAAATGGAGAGAGTGTTAATGCAGAATTCAAAAATAATTCTTTAATTATCTCCATTCCAAAGCTAGCAACTCCAAAGCAGAATATTAACAAGGTAACAATTAAATAGACTTGCTACTTACCTTTTTCATCACCCCAAAGTAACTTGTGCATTTGCATCTGCATGCGCACATTCAGACGTGATTCAATAATCCAATCTGCTAATTGAGTAGGGGTTATTTGGTCAAATACCGGTGAAAATAACACGCCTGCCTTTGTGGGGTATTGATCCATGATATCCACACTCCAGTCATAATCTTCTCGTGAGCCAATCACAAACTTAAGTTGGTCTTTTTCTTCAAGCTTACTAATGTTGTCGTAAAGATTTTGAGTTGACTCTTGTGAGCTGGGTGTTTTTACATCCATGACAATAGACACACTTGGATTGACCTCGTCAATAGCAATGCTGCCACTGGTCTCTAACGAGACCAAATACCCCTCTTTAGCTAGTGAATCCAATAGAATATGGCAATTAATTTGAGCCAGTGGTTCGCCACCGGTTACGCAAATATAACGTGTGTTATATTGTTTAACATCAGCCATAATCGCATCAATACTCATTAAATTGTTACCCTTAAAGGCATACTCAGTATCACAATAAGAGCAGCGTAATGGACAGCCTGTAAGACGAATAAATACGGTTGGTAAGCCCACCTCTCGTGCTTCTCCTTGAAGAGAGTAAAAAATTTCAGTAATATTTAATTCGGTATTCATAAGGCTGTTTTAAATTGGGAATCTTTTAAATGTTTGATTTGATTACGCATGTCTGCAGCTTTCTCAAACTCCAAATCACTGGCCAGCTTATACATTTGCTTTTCCAAAGACTTGATTTCTTTGGCCAATTGTACCGGTGACAATTGAACATTAACTTGTTCTTCATTATCCCCGCTGATTTCTTCACTGGTTAAATCTGTATCTAAAATATTGATAATTGGCTTGACCACACCTCTTGGTGTAATGTTGTTTTTTTCATTATGAGCAAGCTGTTTTTCACGTCTTCTTTCCGTTTCGTCCATGGCCTTTTTCATCGATTTTGTAATTCGATCAGCATACAAAATAGCCTTGCCATTCACATTTCTAGCAGCCCTGCCCATGGTTTGAATTAGCGACCTTTCTGAACGTAAGAATCCTTCTTTATCGGCATCCAATATTGCCACTAAAGACACTTCTGGAATATCTAAACCCTCTCTAAGCAAGTTAATACCTACTAGAACATCAAATACACCTAAGCGTAAATCACGAATAATCTCCACACGCTCAACCGTGTCAATGTCCGAATGTAAGTATCGCACCTTTACGCCATGCTCATTTAAATAATCGCTTAATTGTTCAGACATCTTTTTGGTTAATGTAGTAACTAGCACACGATCACCAACTTTAACTCTCTTGTTAATTTCGCTCAACAAATCATCTACCTGAGTGCCTACGGGGCGAATCTCTATTTCTGGATCTAATAAGCCAGTTGGCCTAACCACCTGCTCTGCAATTCTACTAGAAACATCAAATTCATACTGGGCTGGCGTAGCTGAAACTAGAATACACTGATTAATACGCTCTTCAAATTCATGATATTTTAATGGGCGGTTATCCAATGCAGAAGGCAAGCGAAAACCAAATTCAACCAAGGTTTTTTTACGTGCCCTATCACCATTATACATGCCACCAATTTGGCTCACAGTTACGTGCGATTCATCCAAAATAACCAAAGAATTATCTGGCAAATAATCTAGCAATGTTGGTGGTGGATCGCCTGGTTTACGTGATGATAAATAGCGTGAATAGTTTTCAATACCTGTGCAATAACCCAACTCACGCATCATTTCAATATCCATATGCACACGCTGAGAAATACGCTGCTCTTCAACCAGTTTATTTAAGGATAGTAACTCTTTTTTGCGATCTCTAAGCTCGTCTTTGATGTCATCCAGCATATTTAAAATTTTGGATTTAGGGGTTACATAGTGCGTTTGCGGATAAATGGTAATACGTTGTAAGGACTTTAATCGCTCGCCTGTTAGCGGATCAAACCAATAGAGTCTTTCAATTTCCTCATCAAACATCTCTATGCGCAATGCTTGCTCTTCAGAATCAGCTGGAAAGATATCAATCACTTCACCCTTTACTCGAAAATGCCCTCTAAGTAACGTCACGTCATTTCTTGTATATTGCATTTGTGATAAACGCGATAGAATCTCTCTTTGGTTAGAGATTTCACCTACACTCAGATGTAATAACATCGACATATAGCTTTCAGGGTCGCCCAAACCGTAAATAGCAGATACGCTAGCAATAATAATTACATCATCTCGTTCTAAAAGCGATTTAGTGGCTGATAGGCGCATTTGTTCGATCTGTTCATTGATTGATGAATCTTTTTCAATAAAAGTATCTGA
>NZ_JAQWSS010000116.1 GCF_029243085.1 Candidatus Thioglobus sp.
TGCTCTTCATGCTCTTCATGCTCTTCATGCTCTTCATAAGAAGAAATATAGAATATTTTTTCCGGAGCTAGATTGCTAAGCGCCTTATTTAACCCCTCTTCCATTTGTGGATGGATGGCTACGACTAAATTGGCATTTTCAATTAGTGAAAGCTGCGAAGGCTTAAGGTTAAAGTGATGTGCAGATTGATTAGAGTCTAACAGTAGCAAAGGATTGGATACACCTTGAGTGATGTTGCTGACAATTGAGTGAATTGGCTTAATGCTAACTACAATATTAAGGGTAGCAGTGGCAGGATTGGCAAGAATTAATAGAAGTAAAAGTAGGCGAGTCATAAGGAAAAATTATACCTTTATTTTTTACAAATAAAAATAGCTCGTTTCGGTGCAGGTAAGCCTTCAATAGTGAGGTTACTGTCATTTGGGTCTAAAAAATCTTTAATAGATTGCGTATTGTCACCAATCCAATGTGTTGCTCGCTGTTCTTCAGGGGTAGTTTTGGTGACGTCAATTAATTTAATGTCTTTAAAGCCGGTTTGTTCCAGCCAATGATGCAGTGTATTAGTTGAAGGTAGACACCAAACATTGCGCATGCGGGCATATCGATCCTCTGGAATTATTTGTTCACCGTATTGCTGATCAATAATTAAGGTTTCTAAAATAAGCTCGCCGCCATCAATAGTGATATCCATAAGTTGCTGGAGATGCAACATGTGATCTTTTTGATGATATAACACTCCCATAGAAAAAACCGTATCGAAGTGTGAATCGATTGGCATTTGCTCTAACTTTAGAGGTAGTACGTAAGCATTAGGTGGGCAACTCATCAATGTTCGAATAGCTTGGAATTGATAATTAAACAACAAAAAAGGCTCAATACCAAGCGCAATGCTAGCACCCTCTAGCGCCATTAAATAAGTAAAGTAGCCATTACCCGAGCCTACATCAAGGACAGTTTTTCCTTTAAGGGGTTGTATATGGTCTTTAAGTCGATCCCACTTCACATCACCGCGCCATTCACTATCAAGATTTAACTGACCAATTTGATAGGGGCCTTTACGCCATGGCATGAGTTGCTTTAAAGCATGAGTGAGTTTAGTGGCGTCGATGTTTGTATCGATAGCGACATATGGTCGCTTAAAACTAACTTGGCCAAGTGACGTTTTGTCAATACTATCAATGGCACACTCCCATTTTGGAATATTGCCATTGTTAACAGCAAAAGCTTGATTCGATAACTCAATCAAAGGCGCGCATATAGTCGATAAATGTGTTGATTGACAGTGTTTTTCAAATTCTTTAATCATACAAAACCAGAGTGATATAAAATAGCTACTAAAGAGGCATTTTAAATTATTTGGAGATTAAAGATATGATGAAAAATACATTAACTTTTGTTGCTGCAATCGCATTAACAACAAGCGTTTTTGCTGGTGGCGATGATCGTGATATGGGTCCAGTTGAAGCGCTAGACTCAATGCAGCCAGTGGCTGAGAAAACAGTTATTATTGAGCAAGCGCCAGACACGATGACTTTAAGTGACACATCTAAAGTAATCGGCCAAACACCTACAGGTTTTGCAGTGACAGAAAAAGCGCACGAAGCATGTCAGGTGACGTTAGGCTTATCAGAAGATAATATTGCTAGATTTAAAGACGCATTATCTGGTGGGTTTTTGTTCAACATCGGTCCTGTTGATGCAATGGGCACGTTATTTTCACCAGCACGATGGGCTGATTACTTCTCTTGTGTAGAGGGTCAGTAGACTAGTAATCAATATAAAAAAAGGCCTGCAAATGCAGGCCTTTTTTATGATTAAAGAAAAAACTTAAATCTCTAACAGAGAGTTTTCTTTTTCTGCTAATTTGGCATCAATTTCTTTGACACTAGCATCGGTGATTTTTTGTATGTTCTCTTCAGCTTTTCTAGCTTCATCTTCTGAAATTTCTTTATCTTTTAATAAATCTTTAAAATCAGAATTAGCATCACGACGGATATTTCGAATGGCGATTTTGGCATTTTCAGCTTCATCTCTAACCACCTTTACAAGGTCACGTCTACGCTCTTCAGTTAGTGGCGGTAGTGGGATGCGAATGACCTGGCCCATAGCTTGTGGATTGAGACCTAGATCTGACATCATGATGGCTTTTTCAGCGGCAGCTGACATGTCCTTTTCCCATACCGAAACCTTAAGGGTGCGCGAATCTTCAGCCACAATATTTCCTACTTGAGATAAAGGTACCATAGAGCCGTAATATTCGACTTGCACTTGTTCAAGTAGTGATGGGTGGGCACGACCTGCGCGAATCTTGCCAAAATTAGTTTCAAGAGAGTCAACACTTTTGCTCATGCGCTCTTTAGCATCTTGTTGGATTTCGTTTAACATAATTAATTCCTTACAATGGTTCCTAAAGGGTCACCCTTTAAAATATTAGATAGTGTGTTGGTATCTTCAAGCATGCTAAAAACGCAAATTTCAATATTATGTTCGCGGCACATGGCAAATGCTGAAGTATCCATGATTTGTAAATTATTGGCAATAGCCTCATCAAAGCTGAGCGTGTCATAGCGTGTTGCACTAGCATCTTTCATTGGATCGGCCGTATATACACCATCCACTTTGGTGGCTTTAAATACAGCTTCAGCACCAATCTCGATCGCTCTTAGTGTTGCACCAGTATCTGTTGTAAAGCATGGTGCACCTGTGCCCGCAGAAAAGATAACCACTTTGCCTTCGCTAAGTGCCAGTTTGGCTTTATTATGATCCATTGGCTCGCAAACACCACCACCAATAGGAAATCCAGACATAACCAATACATCAACATCATGCTTGCGACACGAGTCTGAGATTGCGAGTGCATTCATAACTGTTGCTAGCATGCCCATATGGTCACCAGTCACTCGATTCATGCCTGACTGAGCTAATGCAGCACCACGGAAAATATTACCGCCACCAACTACAATACCTACTTCCACGCCTTGAATTTTAACTGATTTGATAATACCCACAACCTTGTCTAACGTTGTAGGGTCAACGGTATTTTCAGGGCTTGCTAACGCTTCACCGCTAAGTTTTAATAAGATGCGTTTGTATTTACTCATGGTTAGAATTTAAAGGTTAATTAATAGAGACTGATTTTACCTATCTTGTTCGTTATAATGAACCCTTTGTCCGACATAATTTACCCTTCTTATGGATCAAATCAGCATACGTGGCGCTCGCGTTCATAACTTAAAAAATATCGAT
>NZ_JAQWSS010000033.1 GCF_029243085.1 Candidatus Thioglobus sp.
ACAATGGATAGGCACCCTGCTGAATTGCATGTGCAATCTCATGCTCGCTCAAACCGCCTTCTGGACCAATAATAATAGTCGCCTGACTGGTTTTATCAAATTCCAATAAAGACTGCTGCGCCCGATGATGAAGTACAAACGTCTTGCCAAAATCTTGTTCAATGAAATTATCAAAATCCAATGGCTCTAATAATTTTGGTACAGTTGATCTACCGGACTGCTCACAAGCACCAATAATAATCTTTTGCCAATGTTGTGCGCGTTTTTTTAACTTTTCACCTTTAAGCTTAACCACACATCGCTGAGTAAAAATAGGCACAATTTGATTAACACCCAATTCAACCGCTTTTTGTATTAAAAAATCCATCTTTTCACCTTTGGCCACACCTTGCGCTAAAGTAAGATTAAGACAAGACTCAGTTGAATTAAACGTACGAGAGACAATATTAACTTGGCATTGTTTTTTGGTATCTAAAACATTTGCTTGATAATCATAACCATCACCATTAAACAAGGTAATACTTTGCCCCTGAGGAAAGCGCAATACCTTGATCAAATGATGAGAGCCGTACTCATCCAACACTAGAGTATCATTAATTTTCAGAGGGGCATTTTGGTACAAGCGAACGTGTTTCATGGTATCTTTGCGCTACTAAACTGAATTGAAAAATAATGATACATCAAAATAGAAGAAAAGAGCTATTAAGCCAAATTGATGACAATGCTGTTGTCGTTATCTCAACCAATCCTGAACAATTTAGAAATGGTGACGTAACTTTTCCTTTTAGGCCACATAGCGACTTTTTTTATTTAACCGGATTTCAAGAGCCGCAAGCTGTCGCTGTCATTAGTCGAAACACGTACACTATGTTTCTAAGAGATAAAGATCCTGATCGTGAAATTTGGGATGGAGAGCGTCTAGGTCTTGCAGATGCACCCGAGATTCTGAAACTTGAAAAAGCTTTAAACATCAATTTATTAGAAGATCATTTAGCACAATTAATCACAGCAGAAAATGTTGTTTATTTTGATGAAAAGCCTTGTGATTTTGATAGAATGCTGAGCAGTTTACTCTCCAGCTATACGATTAAAAGCCTACAAGACCCCTTGCATGAAATGCGTTTAATCAAAGATGAGTTTGAAATGAGTACCATGCAAAAAGCAGCCAACATTTCAATGGTAGCTCACGTACTTGCTATGCAATACGTAGCTCCCAATATGTTTGAATACGAACTTCAAAGTGTTTTTGACGCACACTTTGTCAAAAACAATGCGGTACATGCTTACACTCCTATTGTTGCAGGCGGTAAAAATGCCTGCATATTACATTACATAGAAAACAACAAACCACTCAAAGATGGTGATTTAGTACTGATTGATGCAGGTTGTGAATTTGATAACTATGCTAGCGATATCACACGCACTTTCCCGGTTAATGGTCGCTTTAGCACAGCACAAAAACAAATTTATCAAATTGTACTAGAGGCCCAATTAGCAGCCATTGACAGCATCAAGCCCGGCGCAAGTGTGCACAAACCACATGAAATTGCCTCTAATATCATTCAGCAAGGGCTTGAATCGCTTGGCTTACTTGCATCAGGTGAGTCACTATCAACCTTTTACATGCATGGCACTGGTCACTGGTTAGGCATGGATGTACATGATGTCGGAAAATATCAACACAACCAACAACATCGTAAATTTGAGGAAGGCATGGTAATCACTGTTGAACCTGGTATTTACATTCGCAAGGATGATAAAATCAACCCTATTTATCATGATATTGGCATCAGAATCGAAGACGATGTTTTGGTAACAAATGCTGGTAACACGGTCTTAACCGAACAACTTGCCAAAACTATTGATGAAATTGAAACTTTAATGAGCGAAGACTAACTCCATGAATATACAACAAGCAATCAAAGCAGTTATTGCTAAACAAAATTTAGATGAGCATCAAATGCATGATGTAATGACCGATATTATGACGGGAAAAACTACTGATGCACAAATCGGTGCTTTTTTAGTCGGCCTTGCTATGAAGGGCGAAACTGTTGCCGAGATCACTGCTAGCGCCAAAGTAATGCGCGCTCTCGCTAAAGGCGTTGAAATTAAAAAAACCAGGCACTTGGTTGATACTTGTGGCACTGGAGGTGACGGCCTTGGCTTATTCAATATTTCAACTGCCTGTGCTTTTGTGGTTGCAGCAGCAGGTGGCTCTGTTGCCAAGCACGGTAACCGTTCAATTTCATCAAAATCAGGTAGTGCTGACGTATTAGAAGCTGCAGGTGTCAATCTAGACATGAGTGCAGAACAAATCAGTAAAAGTGTCGATAAGATCGGTGTAGGGTTTATGTTTGCACCTGCACACCATTCAGCGATGAAGCACGCAATTGGACCGCGTAAAGAGCTTGCTGTGAGGACTATTTTTAATGTACTTGGGCCATTGACCAACCCTGCTAAGGCGCCTACTCAGGTTATGGGTGTTTATGACAAGAATCTGGTTGAGCCAATTGCCAATGTACTAAAAAGCTTGGGCTCCACCCATGTGATGGTGGTTCACTCTAATGATGGATTAGATGAGATTTCCATTGCTGACGATACTTTTGTAGCGGAACTCAACAATGGCTCAGTGAAAACTTACACCATTAGCCCAACTGACTTTGACTTGCCCTTAGGCAATTTAAACGATATCAAAGCTGATGACGCTGAAAGCTCTCTGGTACTTATCCAACAAGCACTTGATGGTAAAGAGGGATCGGCAAAAAATATTATTGCTATGAATGCAGGCGCTGCTATATATGTCAGCGGCTTGGCAGATTCTTTGCAAACAGGCATCAAGAAAGCATTAACGATATTAAACAATGGATCTGCGCATCAAAAGTTAGATGATTTTGTACGAGAATCTACTGGCTGCTAGGAAAAACAATAAAATGAATAAAGAAACTAACCTAATTTGGATTGATTTAGAGATGACGGGCTTGCTACCCGAACGTGATGTTATTATCGAAATTGCCACCATTGTTACTGACGCAAATCTCAATATTTTGGCAGAAGGACCCTCTCTCGTTATTCACCAAAGTAGTGAAATTTTAGCAGGCATGGATGAGTGGAATACAGAGCATCATACTAATTCAGGATTAGTACAACGCGTTAAAGATAGTGTCATCTCAACCAAGCAAGCCGAAAAGCAAACTATTGAATTTTTAGAGAAATACGTTGATGCTGGCGCTTCACCGATGTGTGGCAATACCATTTGTCAAGATCGACGCTTTTTATACAATTACATGCCCGAATTAGAAAAATTCTTTCATTATCGCCATATAGACGTTACGACACTTAAAGAGCTGTTAGTGCGTTGGAAACCTGAATCCAAAATGGTGCGAGATGGTGAACCTGCACATTTAGCTTTGGCTGATATTCGTGATTCAATCAATGAATTAAAATACTATCGTGATGTATTTATAGATGTCTAGCACCCCCGATATATGGCTTGCACCTGCAAAAATAAATCTATTTTTGCATATCAACTCAAAGCGAGAAGATGGCTACCATAATCTACAAACTATCTTTCAATTGCTCAATTTCTATGATGAGCTGCAATTTTCAATCACCAACAACCCTGCTATTAACCGAGCCTCTGGCAACGAACATATTGTTCCAGAAAATGATCTAATCATTCAAGCTGCCAAATTATTACAGCAAGAGAGTGGCGTTACTCTTGGTGCAAACATCTCAATTATTAAGCGCATCCCTGCTGGCGGCGGATTGGGTGGCGGGTCATCGGATGCGGCCACCACTTTAGTTGCACTAAATCAGCTTTGGAATGTAGGATTTAATCAAAAAAAGTTAATGCAGCTTGGGCTGCAGCTTGGTGCTGATGTACCCATATTTATCAATGCTCGAAGTGCTTGGGCTGAAGGTGTAGGGGAAATACTTAGCCCTATAAACACACCAGATCATTACTTTTTAGTGGTATTTATCAATCAACACACCTCCACCAAAGAAATTTTCTCGCATAAAGCATTGACAATGAGTCCAATGATAGGGAAAATATCCGACTTCTCTGAGCTGACAAATACTCATAATGATTGTTTGCAAGCGGCAATAGAGCAAACTGATGAAATCAGACTTGCGTTAGAACAATTAGATTTATGTTCTAACCTGATAGGAAAAGCAAGAATGAGTGGCACAGGTAGTTGTGTTTTTGCAGAATTTGCTCATGAGAAAGATGCTATGGTAGCATTAGAAAAAATACCAAAAAAATGGATGAGTTTTTCTGCGAAAGCAATAAGCACTTCTCCAATCCTTAAATGGGCTGTCGCCAAGCGGTAAGGCAACGGGTTTTGATCCCGTCATGCGCAGGTTCAAATCCTGCCAGCCCAGCCATT
>NZ_JAQWSS010000009.1 GCF_029243085.1 Candidatus Thioglobus sp.
CTAGCCAATCTTTGGCAAATGCTAAAACCCGGTGGTACGCTACTATATGCCACCTGTTCGATTTTAAAGGCTGAAAATGATGGGCAAATTACTCATTTTTTAGAATTACATCAAGACGCTGAAGAAATCAAGATCGATCTAGATTGGGGTATTAAGTCTACTATTGGCAAACAGCAATTGCCCAATCATGAATTTGATGGTTTTTACTATGCCAAAATCAGAAAACAACCCTACGATACTACAGATTACTAATTACAAACTTATTATCAGCATATCTATTAATTTAATATTTTATTCATTAGTTTAAGTTATTATCACATTCAATAAAAAAGGCGCTTTAAGCGCCTTTTTTATTGAATATTTTTTTTACTTTTCTAGGGCAATATCTAACACTTCATCAATCCATTTAACCTTGATGACATTAAGCTTACCTTTAATCTTTTCAGGCACCTCAGATAATTCGCGTTCATTATCATCTGGAATAATGACAGTTTTAATACCACCACGGAGTGCCGCTAACATCTTTTCTTTAAGTCCGCCAATCGGAGTTATTTCGCCTCTCAAGGTAATCTCGCCCGTCATTGCTACATCTGCTTTAACCTTGCGACCCGTTAGCACTGATACCAAGGCAGTACACATTGCTGCACCAGCGCTCGGCCCGTCTTTAGGCGTAGAACCGTCAGGTACGTGGATGTGAATATCAAGCTTGTTTTGAAAATCATCAGCAATATTCAATTCTTTTGCACGAGTACGAGTCACACTCATTGCTGCTTGAATTGACTCCTTCATGACATCGCCCAACTGACCTGTGTAATTAAGCTTACCCTTACCTTTGTAAGCTGTCGCCTCAATGGTTAACAAGTCTCCTCCTACCGAGGTCCATGCTAATCCCGTTACTTCTCCTATCTGATTGTTTTCTTCAGCTAAGCCAAAGCGATGTTTTTTAACGCCAAGATACTTCTCTAAATTTTTATCACTAATCGTTGCTTTAGTTTTGCGATTTTTCAAGACAACTTCTTTTACCACTTTACGGCAAATGGTACTAATCGTTCTACTTAATCCACGTACGCCTGCTTCACGTGTGTAGTAACGAATGATATCTAATATTGCAGAATCTTTAAAAGTGATTTCACTGGCTTTAACACCATTACTTTCCATGGCCTGCTTAATTAGATGACGTTTAGCGATTTGAACTTTTTCATCTTCCGTATAACCTGACAGCTCAATAATTTCCATTCTATCTAATAGTGGCTGTGGCAAATCTAAAGAGTTGGCTGTAGCTACAAACATGACCTGAGATAAATCATAATCCACTTCTAGATAATGATCATTAAATGTATGATTTTGCTCTGGATCTAACACTTCAAGCATTGCACTTGAAGGGTCGCCTCGATAGTCGCTGGCCATTTTTTCAATTTCATCTAGCAAAAATAAAGGATTTTTTACCTTCACTTTTTGCATTTTCTGCACGATTGAGCCTGGCATAGCACCAATATAAGTACGTCTATGGCCACGAATTTCAGCTTCATCACGAACACCACCCAGAGCCATACGCACGTATTTGCGATTAACAGCTTTTGCAATGGATTCACCTAATGAAGTTTTACCCACACCTGGAGGCCCTACTAAACATAGAATGTTAGCTTTATTATGACTTACTCGTGTCTGCACTGCCAAGTGCTCTAAGATGCGCTCTTTAACCTTATCCAGGCCATAATGATCATCATCAAGAATTTTTTGTGCTTTTCTAAGATCTTTGTTAATAATGGTTTTTTTCTTCCAAGGCACATCACACAAATTTTCGATATAGGTGCGAATGATTGAAGCATCTGATGATTGGGAAGACATACGTGAAAGCTTCTTAAGCTCACTTTGCGCCTTCTCTTTTACATCTTTAGGCATCTTGGCCTTGTTAATGCTTAATTGTAACTCTTCAATTTCATTTTCATCTTCTGCATGGCCCAACTCTTTCTGAATAGACTTCATCTGCTCATTCAGATAATAATCACGCTGATTGGATTCCATCTGTTTGCGCACACGAGATTGAATCTTATGCTCGGTGTCCAAAACTTGGATTTCATTTTGAATAACTGTTAAGATTTTATCCAATCTTTCTTGGGCACTATCTCCGCCCAATAGCTCTTGCTTCTCTGAAACTTTTAATGATAAGTTGGCAATAATCACATCACTAAAGCGTTCAACGTCAGTGACGTCTTTCAGCATCTTTAGCACCTCTTCAGGGATTTTCTTATTCAGCTTAATGTACTTTTCAAAACTTTCAAGTGCCAATCTCATCATGGCCTTAACTTCAGTTTCATCATTAGCAGTTAAGCTTAAATCGCTTAATTTCACCTCGCTATACTCTTCTAAATCAATGATAGCCTCAACTTTGGCACGCTTAACACCCTCAACCAACACTTTTATAGTGCCATCTGGCAATTTAAGCATTTGCAAGATAGTGGCTAAGGTGCCAACTTCATGCAAATCATCATATTCAGGATTTTCTATCTTGTCATCTTTCTGGGTTACTAAAAATATGTACTTGTTACTAGCCATAGCCTGAGTAATCGCATTGACAGATGTCTTTCTACCAACAAATAAAGGCATCACTGTATGTGGAAATACCACCACATCCCTAAGTGGCAATAATGGAACATTCTCAAGATTTAAATCGATTTTTTCTATTTCGGGCTTTGTTCCCATAACAACTTAACACCTTTCTTGTTTAATAATTTAGATAGATAGTGATGAGTGACATTAATTTCAAGTATCCATTGACCAAAATCATCCACCTTTTCATTATGGATATAGCCAATATTGTGGATTTCACTGCGAATATAGGCACTCATAACATCTAACTCTATCTTTGCACGCGTCATCATACCACTCAGTTGCTCTGCTAGAGCTTGATATAACAAATCAATTCCTTCACCTGTTTTACTTGAAATCCAAACCCGATAAACCCTACCAGATTCATCTCGATCTAGTCGTGGTTCAAAATACTCAAGACAATCAATTTTATTCATAACCAAGATACTAGGAATGCCGCCTGCGCCTATTTCTTCAATAATTTCTTCAACTTGGCCAATTTTTTCAATATTGTATTCATCAGCTGCATCAACAATATGTAGTAGCACATTAGAGCGTTTAGTTTCTTCTAATGTTGATTTAAACGCATCTACTAGATCATGCGGGAGATCTTGAATAAAACCTACCGTATCAGCAATAACCGCCTCCCCAGAAGCTGGCAAAATAACACGCCTAATAGTGGCATCCAAAGTTGCAAATAATTGGTCATGGGCATAAACTTGTGCATCTGTTAATGTATTAAACAGAGTTGATTTTCCGGCATTGGTATATCCGGCAAGAGCAATCATCGGTAGTTCATTTTTTGTGCGTGATTTACGACCTAAATCACGCTGCTTATGCACTTTATCCAAGCGCTTAGTAATATTTTTAATTCGAACTGCAATTAAACGTTTATCGGTTTCTAACTGTGTCTCGCCAGGTCCGCGCATACCAATACCACCTTTTTGTCGTTCTAGGTGAGTCCAGCCCCGCACTAATCGTGTTGACAAATGACGCAATTGAGCTAATTCAACTTGTAGCTTACCTTCAAATGAGCTAGCCCTTAAGGCAAAGATATCAAGAATAAGTCCTGTACGGTCCATCACCTGACATTGTAGGGTTTTTTCCAAATTGCGCTCTTGTGAAGGAGATAATTCAGGCGAAAAAATAACCAATTCAAGCTCAAGATCTTGAACTATTTGCGCAATTTCATCAACTTTACCTGTTCCAATATAATACTGAGCTAAGGGTGAATTACGATTAACTTGAAGAGTCTCAACAATCTCCAAACCGGACGACTGCGCCAGTTCTTTAAATTCTGATTTAGCATTGTGAATATTACGAGTTGATGGTAGCTCAACATAGACCAACAAGGTTCTCTCACCTTGGCCTACGGCATCCTTCTGACGGTCAAATAATTCCAATGGTGTAGAAGCTTAGCTCGCTTTTTTAGTTGATTTTGGCTTTTTCTCAGACTGACAAATGATTGTTGGCTCTTTAGATTTTTCAACAACTTGTTTATCAATAACCACTTCTGAAACATCTTCTAATGAAGGCAGTTCAAACATAGTATCAAGAAGTAAGTCTTCTAAAATTGAGCGCAAGCCTCTAGCACCTGTTTTACGTTTAATAGCTAGTTTTGCAATCTCAGTTAATGAGGATTTTTCAAACGTTAACTTAACATCTTCCAACTTAAAGATTTCTTGGAACTGTTTAACCACTGAATTTTTTGGTTTGGTTAAAATCTGAACTAACGCCTCTTCGTCAAGCTCTCCCAACGCAGTCTGCACAGGAAGACGGCCTACTAACTCAGGAATTAAGCCGAATTTAATTAAATCTTCTGGCTGAATTAAATCAAATAAATCTGTTAAATTCTTTTTCTCACTATCATCTTTAACCGCCGCTGAGAATCCAATACCTGTTACCTTCTCAACACGTCGATTGATAATCGCTTCAAGACCATCAAATGCACCGCCACAGACAAACAAGATCTTAGAAGTATCAACATCAATAGTCTCTTGATTAGGATGTTTACGTCCACCTTGTGGTGGTACTGAAGCCACTGTACCCTCAATTAGCTTAAGCATGGCTTGTTGCACACCTTCACCTGAGACATCACGAGTAATTGATGGAGAATCAGAGCGACGTGAAATCTTATCAATTTCATCAATAAAGATAATTCCGCGCTCAGCACGCTGGGGGTCAAAATCACATTTTGATAATAGATTTTTAATCACATTCTCAACATCATCACCAACATAACCTGCTTCTGTCAATGTGGTTGCATCAGCAACCGTAAATGGGACATCTAGAATCCGAGCCAAGGTTTGAGCTAAAAGGGTTTTGCCTGATCCAGTCGGGCCAATCATTAAAATATTAGATTTATCTAACTCTACATCGTTAGAAACGTAGTCATTTTTTAAACGTTTGTAATTATTATAAACCGCAACTGATAATACTTTTTTTGCATGATCTTGCCCGATCACATAATCATTTAAAAAGTCCCTAAGTTGAATTGGCGTGTAATCCCAATCTTGATACTCTTCAGTAACCTCTTTAATTGCCTGTTCTTCAATCAGATCATGACAAGATTCGATACATTCATTACAAATATAAACACCAGGCCCCGCTATTAAACGTTCAACTTCAGATTTTGCTTTACCGCAAAATGAACAAGAAAGCTCTTTATTCTCTACTTCTGACATGTTTAACGCTTTTCTACCACTTTATCAATTAAACCATATTCAGCAGATTCAGCAGCTGACATAAAGTTATCTCTATCTGTATCTTTTTGAATAGTCTTAAGATTCTGACCAGTATGAGACTTCATAATATTGTTTAGTTTGTCTCTTATTGTCAAAATTTCTTGAGCATGAATATCAATATCACTCGCTTGACCAGAAAAACCACCTAATGGCTGATGAATCATCATTCGTGCATTTGGCAAAGCGAAACGCTTATCTTTGGCGCCTGCAGTTAATAATAATGCACCCATTGAGGCTGCTTGACCAATGCATAAAGTCGATACATCCGGCTTAATGAATTGCATAGTATCATAGATCGCTAAACCTGCTGTAACAGATCCACCTGGAGAATTAATATATAAATGAATATCTTTATCAGGATTTTCTGATTCTAAAAACAACAATTGTGCGACCACTACATTGGCCATATAGTCCTCAACTGGGCCTACTAAAAAAATAATTCGCTCTTTTAAAAGACGCGAATAAATATCATAAGAACGTTCGCCACGGGCAGATTGCTCTACCACCATTGGAATTTGATTTAAATTATTTATATCCATTTAGCCTTTCTCAGTAATCTCTGTAAACATCTTCTTAACTGTTTT
>NZ_JAQWSS010000047.1 GCF_029243085.1 Candidatus Thioglobus sp.
TTTTTAACTAAAATTTTAAAGGTGGTTATATAATAACCTTTAACTTTGTCTATATTTCATAACTAATGAACCTTTTAAAGAACTTTCAACAACTTAATTTCTATTAATTGTTGCGATATTTTTTAACACCTATCTGTAATACAAAATTCTATTCTAAAGCTTTTAATGATAGTGGCCGGGGTTGAAAAAATAAAGACTATATTGATTAACAATAATATTAGTCGATAAGCCAACATTCTGACTTAAAAGTGATTATAATAGTCCGATTATTCTGATTGAAAATATACGCGAATTATTATGAAAACATTTAGCGCTAAAGCACACGAAGTAAAAAGAGATTGGTTATTAGTAGATGCCGATGGTAAGACACTAGGTCGTTTGGCAACAGAAGTTGCATCTCGCCTTCGTGGCAAGCATAAGGCTGAGTACACACCACATACAGATACTGGCGACTACATTGTAATTATCAATGCTGAAAAGGTTACAGTAACTGGTAGAAAGTTTGATGATAAAATGTACCACCATCATACTGGTTATGTAGGTAATTTAAAGTCAATTGCATTTAAAGATTTACAAGCTAAAAAACCAGAAGAAATTATCAACAAGGCTGTTAAAGGCATGTTGCCAAAAGGCCCTCTAGGCAGAGATATGTTTAGAAAGATGAAAGTATTTGCAGGTTCTGAGCACACACATGGTGCACAACAACCGCAAATTTTAGATATTTAAGGTAAGAAATTATTATGGCAAAGACAGAAACATTTTACGCAACAGGTAGAAGAAAGACATCAGTAGCTCGTGTATACATGACTAAGGGTAATGGCTTATTTACGGTAAACAAACGTCCAATGGATGAATATTTTGGTCGTGAAACTTCTTCAATGATTATTAACCAACCATTAGACACTGTTGAAATGAGAGATAAGTTTGATTTCAACATTACGGTTAAAGGTGGCGGTGATACAGGTCAAGCGGGTGCAATTCGTTTGGGCGTTACCCGTGCATTGATGGAATACGATAATGAGCTACGTGGTGATTTACGTAAAGCCGGTTTTGTTACTCGTGATGCAAGAGTTGTAGAGCGTAAGAAAGTTGGACGTAAGAAGGCACGTAAGAGCGAGCAGTTCTCTAAGCGTTAAATCTTTTACGCAAGCTAATAAAAAACCCGCTATTTGCGGGTTTTTTATTGCTTAAGATTTGTAATCATATCGTTCTAACTTATTGTAACGAATAATAGACTGCACAGTTTCTACGTATTCATAGCCAATTTCAGCATAGTTTTCTAAACCTTCTGCTAAGGCAATGCCAGTAATAGGTAACTGTTGATCACGTTTAATTTGGCGTATTTTTCTTAAAGTTTTATAAGCAGAATTTCGATTAATTGAGCGCATGTAGTATTCTATACTTTTGTCAAGGGATGAAAACTTAGCCACCTCATGTGTGTCAGTTTTACTGCGTTGTAAGGGCACAATCCCACAGCCTTTTTTGAAGCACCAAAGGCCAAAAAAATTATGATAGTATTTGGCAAAACGCGACCTACCCCAGTTGGACTCATAAGCGCCTTGAGCTAAAATAAGAGAAGCGGGTATTACATCAACGCGAGTAAGGAGTGTATTTATGTCTCCTTCTTTTGCTCGATAGTATTGATAGATTTTTTTCAATCTCACTTGATTGATATTACCGGTTTTAATATCATTCCTTAATTGAACAATTTTTGTATTTTGCTTGTTAATTGCAGGCAGCAGATATTGAAAAAAAGCTTGTTTGCGCTCATCAACATTGGTTATTTGATCAAAATCAGGCGTTTCTAACGAATTCATCCAGGATTCAAGACCCCAAAATTCATTTGCCTGTAGTGTGCTAGAAGCAAGTATTGTTGCTAGGAATAAAGGTTTAAATTTCAAAATTTTCACAAGAAGCACTCATAACTTCAATTGTATACATTTTTTCAATCGGTAGATTGAGTAGATGTGACTTAATTACGCGAATGACGCCGGCATGTGCCACAATAAGTGTCGCATTAGATTTCTTAGTCATAACATCATTAAACGCAGTGAGTACGCGATGCTGAAAGTCGTATAAATTTTCAGCATTCGGTGGCTGATTGTCAATGGGATTGCGCTTAAAGGCATTAACACGCTCTTGTCCGATTGCTGATGCGCTCAACCCTTGCCAATCGCCAAACCCAAGCTCGGTAAAATCTTTAAGTAGCTCTAATTGAGAGTGTTGTTGAGTCTGAAGATGTTGCGCAAAGGCTTGACAGCGTAATAATGGTGAACTAGTAATCAAGTCCCACATTTGGCCTTCTGTAGAATCAAGCATTTGCTGCCAGCCTTTAGGTGTTAGTGGGTCATCTTGATTGCCACGATAAATACGACCGCCAACTGGCTCACCATGACGTAGAAGACTAAGCTTCATTCATCAATCTGATCACGTGACATTAAATGGTTAACAGCTTGGGTTGGGCTAATATTACCTTCGGTTACCTGAAAAACTTGTTCACAGATAGGCATTTCCACTTGACATTTTTTTGCGATGGAAAGAATCAGTTCTAGAGTGTTAAGACCTTCAACGGTTGCACCAACACTATTTAATGCCTGTTTAACATCTTGATTGTCTGCTAAGGCTTTGCCGAATCGTCGATTTCTAGATAAATCATCTGAACAGGTCAAAACTAGATCGCCTAAACCTGATAAGCCGTTAAAGGTTTTTTCTTGTGCGCCTAAGCTTATTCCAAGCCTGATCATTTCGGCTAGACCTCGTGTTATGAGGGCGGCTTGTGTATTAGCACCATAACCTAGGCCAGATGCGATTCCTGCAGCAATGGCAAGAATATTCTTGACTGATCCCCCAACTTCGACACCAATAATATCTTCGTTGGTGTAAGCGCGTAAGGTTTGTGTATGAAGGATCTTGGCCCAATAATCTCGAGTACCCTTATCTTTTGACGCCACAGTTACTGCAGTTGGCTTGTGCGCTGCAACTTCAAAGGCAAAACTAGGTCCAGAAATAGCGCAACTTGAATGCTCGTGTAAGATTGATTCAAAGCTTTCATGTAAAAACCCCTGGTGACTGGTGTCAAACCCTTTAGTCACCCAAGCAATAGCCTGCTCTTTGGCTAAAAGTGGCTTGATATTCTTAAGGGTTAAAGAAAATCCATAACTAGGCACCGCAATCAAAACACTTCTAGATTCTTTGATTAATGACAAATCAAACGTTAACTTGACGTTATCAGCATATTTAACTGATAAGGCCGGATGTTGTTTTTTTAGTGTTTGCACCTCTTCTGCTGTGTGAGTGTGCAGATAAATAGTATCAAAGTTTTCAGACAGGGCAATTGATAGAGCACTACCCCAAGCACCTGCGCCAATGATACTAAGATTATTACTCATTACTGAGCCAGTATTTTGTCCAATCTACCTGATTGGTCAGCAGCACTGAGGTCATCAAACCCACCAATATGCACACCATTGATAAACACTTGTGGCACAGTATTTCTTCCAGTTAACTCTTTAACTTCATCCCAATCATTAGAATCTTTGACATAATGTTTTTTAAAAGGGATGCCGCGTCTTTCAAGTAGCTGATAAGCACGTTGACAAAAAGGACAGCTATCAGTACAGTAAATTTTATTTTTTTTCATTTTTAATTACCTTAAAGAATTAGGTTTTAACAGGTAGTTTGGCTCTTTTCCAAGCCTGAATACCACCTTTAAGATTGTATACGTTTTCGTATTCATTACGAGTAAGTACGCCAGCAATGTGAGCAGAGCGTGAACCACTACGACAATAAACCAAAATGGATTTATCTTTATCCAGTTTGTCTAATTTATTTTTCACATCTGATAATGGAATGTGTGTAGAGCCTTTGATATAGCCAGATTTTAACTCCTTCTTTTCTCTGACATCTAGAACAATTAAGTTATCATCATCCATCAGTTCCGTAGCAGCAGTTGTATCTACATCTTCATATTTTTTCAATTTATCTGTAACGATATTGCCGATTAGTAGGGCAATCAACACTAGCAGAGTAATAGTTGTGAATAGCTGTTCGTCAGCAAATAAAAAATCAATAATTTCCATGGTTATAGTGTTTTTCCTTGTAAAAAGTTGTTTAGCATTTCATGACCTTGTTCAGTCAAAATAGATTCTGGATGAAATTGTACGCCTTCTAATGCGAGATCTTTATGACGAATGCCCATAATTTCATCAATATTGTCTGCATCGTCTTCAGTCCAAGCGGTAATTTCAAAGCAATCTGGTAGGGTTAATTGATCAGCAACTAGGGAGTGGTATCGAGTTGCGTTTAATGGATTTTTTAGGCTGTCAAACATGGCCTTATTGGTATGATGTACTTTAGAGACTTTACCATGCATGATTTGCTTAGCGCCGATTACGTCACCACCAAAAGCTTGCACCATAGCCTGAAACCCTAAGCAAACACCCATCATGGGTATTTTGCCACTAAAGTGTTTGATTGCTTCAAGAGAAATGCCTGCTTCGTTGGGTGTGCATGGTCCTGGTGAAATAACGAAATACTCTGGGTTTAGCGCCTCAATTTCTTGCAGGCTAATTTCATCATTACGATGTACCTCAACCTCTTGTCCTAGCTCGCCAAAATACTGCACTAGGTTGTAGGTAAATGAATCGTAATTGTCTATCATTAATAACATAATAAAAGCTATTTTACCGCTAAAAAGGATGCAAAGTTAAGACACTGAAAATGACAAGTGCTAATGTCAAATCCTGCTTTACTAAAGCGTTGAAAGTGAGTATCTTTGTCATCTGTAATTAAAACATTTTCTATGGATTGGCGTTTAGCTGCTATTTCTAGCTCACTATAACCATTGGCACGCTTAAAATCTAAGTGTAAATCTGTCATCAACTGTTGTTTTGACTTATTATTAAAATGAATTTTTTCGGAAACAATTAATGCACCACCTTTATTTAGACCTTGATAAATTTTATTAATTAAGGATTGCCTTTCTTCAGGTGCAATAAATTGCAGGGTTAGATTTAATACGACAATTGAAGCGTTATCTAACTCAATAGCACCTATATCGGCGCAAATAATCTTAGCATTATCTAACTTTTCATCTAAATTATGCTTACATTTTTCCGCCATACTGGGTGAATTGTCTACCGCAATAATCTGATTATTGGCATGAGGATTGTTAATCCCAAGCGCAAGTGATGTCGCCCCTGTGGAGGCACCTAAGTCGTAATAATTAGTATTATTCTGACCGTATGTTTTTACACATAGGCCAATCATTTCAATCATTGATTGATAACCAGGGACGCTACGCCTCACCATATCATCAAATACATCGGCAACTTGAGCGTCAAAAGTGAAATCAACTAAGTCATTTCGCTGACTAAAAATTTCATCACGCATATAAGTCTTCCGTAAAAAATTCACTCACAAGAAGTTTGGTGTTGCCAATAGTAAAGGTTGATCGCCTACCCCAAAGATCATTAGTTTTTGCAATCTGCATCTGACCACGCTGGATGTTAGTATCATTAAATAAGATT
>NZ_JAQWSS010000053.1 GCF_029243085.1 Candidatus Thioglobus sp.
CACCAGGCTGTACTTGTTTTGAATTGAGGCAAAGGCCAGATACATCAAGATCAAACTGGGTATCAATAGTGGTAGATAATAATTGTGCAATTTTCATAGCTGTTATTATAGATTTTTTTTGGTACTTATACCAAAAATGAACATACGTTAATAAATACTGGTTAATTTGACCATGTCATTCATATATAATTTTGATTAGTTTTTATTAAATTGCTATTTTCTGAGGAGTAAATATTATGTCGTTAACACGTAGAGATTTTGTTAAAGTATTGGGCGCTGGATCTGCAGCAGGTTTAATTAGTGGTTGTGGTGGCGATGCATCTGCTAAGCTAGCATCACAAGATAATATGTATGAAGTGCCAAAAACAGGTAATGCGCGTATTTTGCATATTACTGATACACATGGTAACTTATTGCCTAATTACTTCCGTGAGCCTAATGTAAATCTTGGCTTTGGCCCTACTTATGGTCAGTTGCCTCACGTGGTTGGTAATAACCTACTTAAGCAAATTGGTGTTAAGCCAGGCTCTCCTGAAGCTTATGCATTTACGTACAACAATTTTGAAGAGTTGGCTGCTAAGTACGGCAAAACTGGTGGATTTGGCCAACTTAAAACTGTACTAGAATCATTGCGTGAAAGCGCTGGTGGCGTACAAAATACACTAACGGTTGATGGCGGTGATACTTGGCAAGGTTCGGGCACATCACTTTGGACGCGTGGTGCGGATATGGTTGAAGCTACTAATATGCTTGGTGTTGATGTTATGGTTGGTCATTGGGAGTTCACCTATAAAGAAGCAGAAACATTGAAAAACGTTGGCTTCTTCAAGGGTGATTTCTTGGGTCAAAACGTGCGTATTTTGGAAGATGCGTTAATGGGTGATGAATATCTCACCATGACCGAGAAGTATGATGGTAATGGCTTATATAGTGAGGATGATGCTTTACCATTTAAACCTTATGTGATTAAAAATGTCGGCGGTCATCGTATCGCAGTGATTGGCCAGGCATTTCCTAGAACTTCTAATGCAAATCCACAAAAATACTTTTTCCCAGATTGGTCATTTGGACTTCGTGAAGACGAGTTAAGTGAATTAGTTGCTGATATTCGTGACAATGAAAAGCCAGATGCTGTGATTTTAGTTTCTCATAACGGCATGGATGTTGATATTAAAATGGCTTCGCGTGTGGTGGGTATTGATGCTATTTTTGGTGGCCATACACATGACGGAATGCCAAAACCAGTCGAAGTTAAAAATGCAGGTGGCATGACTGTTGTAACTAATGCTGGCTGTTCAGGTAAATACATTGGTGTGATGGATTTAGAAATCAAAGGCCATAAAGTAGTTGGCTATAATTACAAAATGTTGCCAATTCTGACTGACTTTATTAAGCCAGATGCTGCCATGGTGTCTTTTATTACCAAAATGCGCAATACCAAATATGATAAGAACGTTGTGGAAGCACGTAGCAGTGCAATGAGTAACAACCCAGATCGTCTTGGTAAAACTTATGATGAAATCTTAACTGAGAAGTTATGTACTACAGAGCAAACCTTATATCGTCGCGGTAACTTTATGGGTACTTGGGATCAAGTATTGGTTAATTCACTACGTGAAGAGCATGATGCAGACTTTGCAATGTCTGCAGGTGTACGCTGGGGTACATCGGTGCCAGCTGGTCACGATGTGACTATGGAAGATTTGATGACCAATACCTCAATGACTTATGGTGAAACTTATGTGAATGAACTTAAAGGCTCACAATTAAAAGAAATTTTAGAAGGCATTGCTGAAAATTTATTTGTACAAGATCCGTACTTGCAGTCGGGTGGTGATATGGTACGTATGGGTGGTATGGATTACACCATTGATCCAGCGGCAACTTTGGGTAATCGTATATCTGAGATGAAAGACGACCAAGGCACTACTATTGATCCAAATAAATCTTATAAGGTTTCTGGTTGGGCGCAGGTTGGTTCTGTGGGCAATGGTCGCTTAATGTGGGATGTTGCTGCGGATTACTTACGTAAGCAAGGTACATTAGACCTGAAGAAAGTTAATCATCCAACTATTAAAGGTGTGAAGACTAATCCAGGTATTGAAAATTACGCAGGTGATCTAATCTAGAAGATAGTAAAGCTAAATAAAAAACCCCGCTTGTCGGGGTTTTTTATTAATTAAGGAATGTATGAGACTATTGTTATTATTATCGTTGTTAATTAGTGCCATTGTACGAGCTGATGTGGTTAAACCCGCCTTGGTTGAAATCTCATTTCTTCATGATAAAACTGTTGAAATTTCAATTGATTTAAGTCTTGAAGCGGCGATGACAAACATTGGTACTCAGTATAAAAAAACCACTGATGCGCCAAATTCTACTGAGTATGATGAGCTTCGAGAGCTCAAGTCAGAGGTGTTACGTCAGCGTTTTAAGGCATTTGAAGTTGAGTTTTTAAACCGTTTAATGTTTAAAGTTAATAGCCAGGTTCAAACACTAAAGCTAATCAATACTGATATTGACATTGTTGGCTATAAAAAACGCCCAAGAAAAACCGTATTGACATATCAAGTGCAACTAAGTGAGTGGCCAACAGTCATATCTTGGCAATATGGTAAGGTTTATGGCGATAGTGCACTGCGCTGGCAAATATATAAAAAAAATGAATATAATTGGAGTCAATGGCAGTGGTTAAGAGATGGCAGTTCTAGCGGTGTTATTGATATTAATCATCCAAAGTCTGGTAGTGCTTTCGAACGTTTTGTTGAGTTTACAGGAATTGGATTTGATCATGTGATTCCGCTTGGCTGGGATCATATTTTATTTATAGTTGGCATGGCATTGTCATCTTTATTGTGGCGTCGCCTACTCCTATTAGTGACTACTTTTACGGTCGCACACACGATCACGCTAGGGTTGGCAATGGTTGGTGTGGTAGAGATATCTGCCCAAATTATTGAGCCATTGATTGCGTTTTCCATTGCATATGTAGCGATTGAAAATTTACTTACTCATCAGTCTATTAGGCGCAAAAGTATTGTTGTATTTTTCTTTGGACTTATACATGGCTTAGGTTTTGCAACCATGCTTAAAGAATTTGAAATGACACCAGATTCTTTTTTGATGACCTTGATTGGCTTTAATGTGGGTGTAGAGTTAGCCCAAGTTGTGATTGTTATTGGCGTGGTTTCCGTTTTATTGGCATTACAAGCTCTAAAACTTAATTATCGACAATTGATGGTCATTCCGGTATCTATTATTATTTCAATCATTGGAATTTGGTGGGGCATAGAAAGGTTGGTGACTTAACCAGTACTAGTATTTTTTTTTAAATGCTTAAGGTGTGTAATATATTCTAAACAGTCAAGTGTGTTGATAATTTAACAGCGTTAGAAAAAAAATACAATAATTTTAGATAATCTTTGCCTGCATTAAGGTGTGAGTGTTAATCGCTCCTACCACCTGATTTTTTTCATCAACTACTGGCAGAGAATTTAAATTAAATTCATCCATCATTTGTACAGCAGCCATGGCTGGTTTATCAGCTAGAATAGATTTGCAGTTTTCGGTCATGACTTGGCCGATAGTAAGAGATTGAATGTCAGTATATGTTTCAAGAACACGACGTAAATCACCATCGGTAAAAATACCCTGGAGATGATTGCTATCAGTAATTAATACCATGCCTAGCGCTTTTTGACTCATCACTAATAAAGCATCTAATAATTTTGTATTGGCGTTAACACTAGGAATGTTATCGCCCGTTTTCATGATAGTTTTAACAAAGGTTAATAGGCGTCTGCCTAGTGCGCCTGATGGATGAGACCTGGCAAAATCATCTGGGCTAAAACCCTTATTGGTTAATATGCTAACTGCTAAGGCATCGCCCATCGCCAGTGCGACTGTGGTCGACGAAGTGGGAGCTAGGTTATGTGGGCATGCTTCTTTTTCAACACTCACATCTAGATGTACATCACTGATTTGACCAATGGAAGAGTCTTTTTTTCCAGTCATACCAATAATAGACGCACCAAGGCGTTTGATTACCGGAACTAGCGTCATAATTTCATCGGACTCGCCCGAATAAGAAATACAAATAGCCACATCATTTTGCTCAATCATACCTAAATCTCCGTGTCCTGCCTCACCTGGATGAACGGAAAAAGCAGGTGTTCCAGTCGAGGCAAAAGTCGCAGCGATCTTATTGCCAATATGGCCAGATTTACCCATGCCAATCAAAATTACTTTGCCTGTGCAATTTTGAATAAGCTTGCACGCATCGACAAAACTTTGGTCAAGTTGATTGGCTAGTTGAGTAATAGCTTGCGCTTCAGTTAAGATAACTTCTTTAGCAGATTGTAACAGTGAGTTAGACACGATCTAAATATCTCCATTTATTTGGCACACATTTTAAATCAGCTAAGCTTGTAATGGTGGCAGTATAAAAATTAGCCTCATCTTCGTATACAAGTTGATAATATCGAATTTTCATTGTTAGTGCTGAGCCAAATATAATCGATCCAAGTGCAATTAATGAGCCTAATGATAATGTTGATACTCCACTTACACCTTGCCCAATAGTGCAACCCATGGCTAGTACGCCACCTATTCCCATCAATAATCCACTAACTATATGATTGATAAAGTCACTAATTGATCTAAACCATTCTATACGGAATGACTGATGTAATACAGCATAGAAGAATGAGCCTAGCAACACTCCCAAGCCAGCTATAAGGGCAAATGTAATATAAGTTGAGTCAAATTCGGAGCTTACTAATGCAGAAAAATGCCCTGAAGGTGCAACAAATGTTAGAGATTGTGCCCCTATAGCATAAGGCGTTTCATCCATCATTTCAGCTTCTTCAAGTAGTTCTTGACCCATAGGTCCAGATGTAATATACCAGGCAATTGCCACACAAATACCAATAGTTAAGCCTGCTAGAATATTGTGCTTATCCTTTCTAAATTCATTAGTTCGGAATAAAAACAAAAGAGCAGCTACTGAAATAATAAATCCTAAAATGAGCTTTGTATTTACAGCATCTGTTTGAATAATATGTGCAGTAATAGCACCTAAATCTTGGCTATTAATATCATATTCTGTTAAATCAAGATCCAAGATACTTGTCCACTGTAGGAAGAAAGTATGCATCAAATCAGTAAACATCATTAGATAGGCACCAAATGCCATCATGATAAAAATTATCACTGATTTCAGATTTCCGGCGCCAATTCTAACCAAGGTTTTGTTGCCACATCCTGAGCCGATTGTCATTCCAATGCCAAAAATTAAACCTCCAATTACATACCTAGGCCAAGCAAAGGTAGGTGTGTTATATGGAGGGCTAGCAGTATCATTGCTTTGAGTTAATGACGAATCGATTAAATCAAAATAAGATAATAGTGTAACTATAAATAATGCAGAGACAGCAGCCAACATCCATGACTTGAGTCGTGCAGTAGAGTCCATATTTATCCAATCGGACACAGCACCCATTGTGCAAAAATCTGTTTTGTTAACAACCCACCCCATAATAAACGTTGTTGCAAAAATCAACATCAACATGTTTTGATAAAGTTCAAGCTCCATATCTCTCCCCAGATAATATAAATTCAGTTTAATTATAAGATATGTTATGAGTGTATGAAGCTTATTATAAAATCTTTATTTTTGTAATAAATAAAAGATATGTCGACAATCAAGGTGTTATTTGTATGTATGGGAAATATCTGCCGTTCACCAACAGCTGAAGGTGCTTTTGCTGCTCAAATTGAAAAACGTGATGTTGCACACTTATTTGAGGTTGATTCAGCTGGAACACACGCCTATCATATAGGAGAGCAACCTGATAAAAGATCGCAGATTTCAGCACGAAAATTTGGTGTTGATTTGTCAACTCAACGTGGGCGACAAGTTCATGAATCTGATTTTTATCATTATGATTATATTTTGGCCATGGATGAATCAAATCTAGCCAATTTGCAAGCAATATGCCCAAAAGATCAACAATACAAACTTACTTTAATATTAGATAATATTCCTAATAACAAAGTCAGAAGTGTGCCAGATCCATATTTTGAAGGACGTTTTGATGAAGTCTTTGCCATGCTTAATCATGCTAGTGAATTATTATTAGAAAAGCTATTGCAAAAGACTTAAAACTTGTTGCCATTAACCCAGCTAACAAAGTATAATTCACTCCTTTATTGCCCCCGAAAAAACAAAGGGTGATTTGAATACGTTAAATTAAAAAAAGAATTTTGGAGAAATAGCAATATGTCAACAGTTAATCAATTGGTACGTAATCCACGTAAAAAGAAGGTTAGTAAAAGTGGCGTGCCAGCATTAGACAGCTGCCCTCAAAAACGTGGTGTATGTACTCGTGTATACACAACAACACCAAAAAAGCCTAACTCAGCATTACGTAAAGTTGCTCGAGTAAGACTTACAAATTCAGCCGAAGTAACTACCTACATTGGTGGTGAAGGTCATAACTTACAAGAACACTCAGTGATTCTTATTCGTGGTGGCCGTGTTAAAGATCTACCAGGTGTTCGTTACCACACAGTTCGTGGCGCATTGGATACGGTTGGTGTTGACGGTAGAATGCAAGGCCGTTCTAAGTACGGTACTAAGAAGCCTAAGTAATAACAACAAAATAAAATAAGAGAAACACTATGAGAAGAAGATCCGCCCCTAAAAGAGAAATCCTACCAGACCCGAAGTTTGGTGATTTAGTATTGGCCAAATTTGTAAACATCTTAATGTTAGATGGTAAAAAATCTGTAGCTGAGAAGATCGTTTATGATGCGTTAGACACAATTGAAGCAAAAGGTAATGCTGAGCCAATTGAAGTATTCAAACAAGCGTTAGAAAACATTGGACCACAGGTTGAGATCAAGTCTCGCCGTGTTGGTGGTTCTACATACCAAGTTCCAATTGAAGTAAGAGCTGAACGTAAAATCGCGCTAGCTATGCGTTGGATTATTGAAGCATCACGTAAGCGTGGTGAAAAAGGTATGAAACTTAGATTAGCAGGCGAAGTTTTGGACGCGATTCAAAACCGCGGCACTGCGTTTAAGAAGAAAGAAGACACTCACAGAATGGCTGATGCAAACAAAGCGTTTGCTCACTTCCGCTGGTAAACAAAAGGATTTAAGAAGATGGCAAGAAATCACCCACTAAGTCGATACCGTAATGTCGGTGTTATGGCGCATATTGATGCTGGTAAGACTACTACTACAGAGCGTGTTCTTTTATACACAGGCCGTACTCACAAAATTGGTGAAGTGCATGATGGTGGTGCAACTATGGACTGGATGGAGCAAGAGCAAGAACGTGGTATTACCATCACCTCTGCTGCAACTACTTGTATGTGGAAAGGCATGGATAACCAGTTTGATGAGCACCGTATCAACATTATTGACACTCCAGGACACGTTGACTTTACAATTGAGGTTGAGCGTTCACTTAAAGTGTTAGACGGTGCAATGGCATTATTTTGTGCGGTAGGTGGTGTAGAGCCTCAGTCAGAGACTGTATGGCGTCAAGCTAATAAATACAATGTTCCACGTATTGGTTTTGTTAACAAGATGGATCGTGCTGGTGCAAATTTCTTACGTGTATGTGATCAAATTAAAACTCGCCTAGGTGCAAACCCAGTGCCAATGCAAATCGCAATTGGCGCAGAAGAAGATTTTAAAGGCGTGGTTGACCTAATAACGATGAAGGCAATCTACTGGAATGAAGCAGATCAAGGTGCGACTTATGATGCACTTGACATTCCTGCTGAATTATTAGATCTTGCTGAAGAAAAGCGTGAATTTATGATTGAATCTGCAGCTGAAGCATCTGAAGAGTTAATGGAAAAATACTTAGAAGAAGGTGAATTATCAGCAGATGAGATTAAACAAGGTATTCGTACACAAACAATTAATAATGAAATTATTCCTATGTTTTGTGGCTCGGCCTTTAAGAATAAAGGTGTGCAAGCTGCACTAGATGCGATTATTATGTACATGCCATCACCGCTTGAAGTTGATGCTATTGAAGGTATTCTAGATGATGCGGACGAAACTCGTGCGCCACGTCCTGCAGATGATGATCAACCTTTCTCAGCACTAGCATTTAAGATTGCAACAGATCCATTTGTTGGTACTTTGACTTTCTTCCGTGTATATTCTGGCGTGCTTAAGGCTGGCGATTTCGTATACAATTCTTCTAAAGGTAAAAAAGAGCGTATTGGTCGTATGGTGCAAATGCACTCAAATGATCGAGAAGAAATTAAAGAAGTTCGTGCTGGTGATATTGCTGCTGCGATTGGTCTTAAAGATGTAACAACAGGTGACACTTTATGTGATCTTAAAGAAAAGATTGTTCTTGAGAGAATGGAATTCCCTGAACCAGTAATTGCACTTGCAGTTGAGCCTAAAACTAAAGCAGACCAAGAAAAAATGGGTATTGCTTTAGGTAAGCTTGCTGCTGAAGATCCTTCATTCCGTGTATCTTCTGATGAAGAATCTGGACAGACGATTATTGCTGGTATGGGCGAGCTTCACTTAGATATTATTGTTGACCGTATGAAGCGTGAATTCGATGTTGAGTGTAACGTTGGTGCGCCACAAGTATCTTATCGTGAAGCAATCACAACCATGGTTGAACATCAGCATAAATTTGCTAAGCAATCGGGTGGTCGTGGTCAGTACGGTCATGTACATTTACGTATCGAGCCACAAGAAGCTGGTGTTGGTTATGAATTTGTTGATGAAATTAAAGGTGGTGTTATTCCTAAGGAATACATTCCTGCTGTAAACAAAGGTGTTCAAGAGCAAATGGAGAACGGTGTTTTAGCTGGCTTCCCGTTAGTTGACGTTAAAGTTACTGTTTATGATGGTTCATACCATGATGTTGACTCGAATGAAATGGCGTTTAAGATCGCCGCGTCTAAGTGTTTAGCTGAAGGTGTTAGAATGGCGAACCCGCAACTTCTTGAGCCAATGATGGCAGTGGAAGTAGTGACACCAGAAGAGTACATGGGTGATGTAATGGGTGATCTTAACCGTCGTCGTGGTTTAGTGGGCGGCATGGAAGACCTTCCTAATGGTAAGCAATTAAAGGCAGATGTTCCATTGGCAGAAATGTTTGGTTATGCAAATGACCTGCGTTCGGCGACTCAAGGTCGTGCTAGCTATTCTATGGAATTCTCAAAGTACACAGCTGCACCTAAAAATGTTGCTGATGATGTTATTGAAAAATTAAATAAGTAAGGAGTATTTAAATGTCAAAAGAAAAATTTGAAAGAACCAAACCCCATGTAAACGTTGGCACAATTGGCCACGTTGACCATGGTAAAACAACATTAACTGCTGCAATGACTAAAGTAATGGCTGAAGCCAACGGTAGTGCAGTAGTTGACTTTGCTGATATTGACAAGGCTCCTGAAGAAAGAGAGCGTGGTATCACGATTTCAACGTCACACGTAGAATATGAGTCAGAGACTCGTCACTACGCACACGTTGACTGCCCGGGACACGCCGACTACGTTAAGAACATGATTACTGGTGCTGCACAAATGGACGGCGCTATTATCGTTATTGCTGCAACTGACGGCCCTATGGCACAGACACGTGAGCACATTCTTTTATCTAAGCAAGTTGGTGTACCTTACATCCTTGTATACATGAACAAAGCGGACATGGTTGACGATGAAGAATTAATTGAATTAGTTGAAATGGAAATCCGTGAGTTATTAAACGAATACGATTTCCCTGGTGATGATACGCCAGTAATCCTTGGTTCTGCGCTTAAGGCACTAGAAGGCGATACATCTGACATTGGTGTACCATCTGTCTTAAAGCTTGTAGAAGCATTAGATTCATACATTCCTCAGCCTGAGCGTGATACTGATAAGACTTTTGTAATGCCAGTTGAGGATGTATTCTCAATCTCTGGTCGTGGTACAGTTGTTACTGGTCGTATTGAAGCAGGTGTCGTTAACGTTGGTGATGAATTAGAAATCGTTGGTATTAGAGATACACAAACTACTACTTGTACGGGTGTTGAAATGTTCCGTAAGCTTCTAGATTCTGGTGAAGCTGGTGATAACGTTGGCGTTCTACTTCGTGGTACTAAGCGTGAAGATGTTGAACGTGGTCAAGTATTATCAAAGCCAGGTTCTATTATGCCGCATGCTAAGTTTGAAGCTGAAGTATATGTATTAAGTAAAGATGAAGGTGGTCGTCA
>NZ_JAQWSS010000056.1 GCF_029243085.1 Candidatus Thioglobus sp.
TTGATATTCCTGTGTTTGACTTATATGGTGATGAAGACCTTGAATCTGTTTTAAAGAGTGTGAAAGATCGAGCTAATGCATCAAAAAACAACTCAAACTATTCACAGATGAAGGTTAGTGCTGATCATTTCTTTAATGATAAGGATGGTTTGCTAATTGAATCAGTTGGCACTTGGCTGAAGTAACTTCACTCTTATTGCTCGGTGCGTTTTCAGGCTTTATTGCTGGTCTTTTAGGTGTCGGCGGTGGGCTGATCATGGTGCCTGTATTGTTGTATTTATTGGCTGGGCAAGTTGATCAAGCCATACTTATGCACACAGCTGTTGGTACAGCATTAGCTGCTATTGTTTTCACTTCACTTTCAAGTGTTAGGGCGCATCATCAACAGGGTGCGATTCATTGGCATTATTTTAAAAAACTCACACCAACTATTTTGTTAGGCGCCTTTTGTGGTGCCTTGCTCACTCAGTTGATGAGTTTTGATTTCATGAGACTTTTCTTTGCTATATTTGAGCTGATAGCGGCGACCATACTATTTTTTGGTTTGAGTAGTAGTCGGCATATTGATTATTTGGTAAATTGGGTATGGCGATTAACAGGCTACATTATTGGTTTGATTTCAGCGATTGTTGGAATTGGCGGCGGCACTATGACGACACCATTTTTAACCTATAACAATGTTAATATCAAAAATGCTATTGCCACTTCAGCAGCTGTCGGCTTGCCGATTGCTATTGCTGGTGCACTAGGTTTTGTTGTTGCTGGTTTGAATATTGAATCTGGTGCAAGTAGTTTGGGATTTATCCATACTCAGGCACTAATTAGTATTGTTTTGATGAGTGTGGTGTTTGCCCCATTGGGTGCTAAAGTTGCTCATCGTGCTGATGGTAAAAAACTCAAAAAATTCTTTGCTTTATTTTTAGCTTTTTTAGGAATAAGCGTTCTAGTTTTTTAGCCTTGCCAAGGTGGTAGTAAGTTGTGCTCTACGTCCAAGTGGTCCAAAATTCGTGCCACAACAAAATCAACCATGTCTTGAATAGAGCCTGGATTTTGGTAAAACGCAGGATTCGCATCCATAATAATCACCCCTAATCGCGAGAGCTTTAGCATATTTTCCAAATGAATAGCAGAATAGGGGGTTTCTCTAGGGACTAAAATAAGTTTTTTCTGTTCTTTGATGACCACATCAGCAGCCCGATGCATAAGATTATCTCCATGGCCATTGGCAATTGCAGACAAGGTACTCATGGTGCAAGGGCAAACAACCATTGCGCGAGGTGGATTTGAACCTGAGGCAACCGGCGCTGTCCATTGGTTTTTGGAAAATACTTTAATCTGCCCTTCTTTAGCGCATAAATATTGGCTAAGATTTTTTTCAATGGAGGGGGTGTCAGATCCTAAGTTCAAATCAGTTTCCATGGTAATGACAATACTTGCTGCTTTTGAAATCATCACATAGATCTTATCTTGGGTTTTGACCAACTCTTTTAACAAAGTGATGGCGTAGGGCATTCCAGATGCGCCCGTTAATGCAATTGCGATTGGCTTCATAGGTTTCTAATTAACTTGTTAAAAATATCATCAAAACCACCATTTGACATCACCACAAAATGGCCTTTTGGAATGTGACTTAGTGCGCTAATGATTTCATCAACCGAATTAAACAATTCATGCTTGTTAAATAAAGCATTAATATTCCAATCAGTATTTAAAGGTTTAAGAATAAGGACTTGATTAGCTTGGATTAGTGCATCAACCAGACTTTGCTGATGAATACCTGATTTCATGGTGTTGGATCTAAGCTCTAAAATGGCGACAATAGTCTCATCCCCAACTTTATCGCGTAGACCAGATAGCGTGGTTTGGATGGCACTAGGATGATGGGCGAAATCATCATAAAGAGTAATATCTTGGGTTTGATGTTTGACTTCTAAACGGCGCTTTACCCCTTTAAACTGATTCAGAGCTTCACAGGCTACATCAAAAGGCACACCAACATGATGAGCCGCATAAATCGCACTTAAGCCATTTTGCATATTATGTTCACCCAATAAATGCCAATTAACCCTAGCACCTTCAACGTCAAAACTGGTGCCAATATCGGTTGTTTTAAGTGTCTGAGTGGTCAAGACTTTCTCACTAGACCAAAGACCCTGTTCAAGCACCTCATCAATCGTTTGATTATTTTCTGGACGAATGATCAAGCCATCATTTGGAACGGTACGAATCAGATGATGAAACTGTTTTTGAATGTCTTTAATAGAGTCAAATATATCGGCGTGATCAAACTCAAGGTTATTAATCACTAAGGTTTTTGGATGGTAATGTATAAACTTTGAGCGTTTATCGAAAAAAGCGGTGTCGTATTCATCAGCTTCAATCACAAAGAAGTTGGAAGTTGTGAGTCGTGATGACACACCAAAATCTTCTGTGACACCGCCAATCAAAAAGCTTGGATTGTAACCTGAGTATTCTAAAATCCAAGTTAACATGCTTGCTGTAGTGGTTTTGCCATGAGTGCCTGATACGGCTAACACCCATTTGTTACATAGTACATTCTCGCTAAGCCATTGTGCACCTGAAGTGTAGCTATATTGTTTAGTGAGAATTTCTTCAATACATGCGTTGCCACGAGATAGGGCATTGCCAATAATATAACGATCAGCCTTGGGCATGCTAGTCACGTCATAATCCTGGGTATAGTGAATGTTTTGCTCGTCGAGTTGGACGCTCATCGGCGGATAAACGCCTTGATCTTGACCAGTGACCGTATGTCCGAGTTGTTTAGCAATTAGAGCTAGAGAGCCCATAAAGGTGCCAGCAATACCTAAGATGTGAATATGCATTATTTTAGTTTGGGCTGAAACCTAAAGAGGCAGAGTTAATGCAATAGCGCTGACCTGTCGGTGCAGGGCCATCAGGAAACACATGGC
>NZ_JAQWSS010000057.1 GCF_029243085.1 Candidatus Thioglobus sp.
CGATTGAAACTGTTTGACGCATGAATTTACCTTTTTTAGCAAAAACCACTTTACCGCCTGCTGTTGCAAACAATGTGTCATCTTTACCTTTACGTACATTAATACCTGGATGAACTTTAGTACCTCTTTGACGTACTAAAATATTACCAGCTAATACTACTTCACCACCAAATTTCTTTACACCTAGACGTTTCGATTGGGAGTCTCTACCATTATTAGTACTACCGCCTGCTTTTTTATGTGCCATGGGTTATTCTCCTATGCCTTAATTTTTGTAATTTCAATTTCAGTGTAAAGCTGTCTATGACCTTGTGTCTTCATAGAGTGCTTACGACGACGGAATTTCAAGATAGTAACTTTCTTACCCTTGCCTTGTGAAACAACTTTTGCTTCAACTGTTGCTTTAGCAACCAAAGGTGCGCCAACTTGAACGTTGTCGCCATCGGCAACCATTAATACTTCGTCAAAAGTAACTGTTTTGCCTGGCTCAACTTCTAATTTTTCAACCTTTAAAGTTGTGCCTTCGGCTACTCTAAATTGTTGACCACCTGTTTTAATAACTGCGTACATAATAAAACCTAAATGTGAATTCTTAAAAAGAAGCAATTATACGCCAACGAGATGTTTTATGAAAGACTGTTTTAAGTATAATTTGTAATTTTATTTACACGGATAAGTGAACAATGATTATTTTTGAAACAAACATGGGTGATATTCAGATGACAGTTGATGCTGAGAATGCACCAATCAGCGCTAAAAACTTTACAGACTATGTTGAATCAGGTTTTTTTGATGGCACCATCTTTCACCGTGTCATTAAAAACTTTATGATCCAGGGTGGTGGCTTTACTGAAGATATGATGCAAAAGCCAACCAATGCTGAAATTGAAAACGAAGCTAAGAATGGCCTGAAAAATACAAAGTACACATTATCTATGGCTCGTACTGCTGCACCTCATTCTGCTAGCTCGCAATTTTTTATTAATACGCAAAATAATAGCTTTCTAGACTACCCAGGACAAGACGGCTGGGGCTATTGTGTATTTGGCGAAGTGGTTGACGGTTTTGACGTGGTCGACAAAATGAACGAAGTATCAACAGGCAATAAAGCCGGCCATGCCGACGTGCCAAATGATGCAGTTATTGTCACTAAAGCCTACATTAAGTAATCGAATGACTCTCCGCACTTTATTGATTGCGGATCTACACCTCGTTGCCGACGAGGTGGAAAAAAACCAGCTTTTTAAAAAATTCTGCCAACAGGCGCAAGAGGCTGATCAGTTATTTATTTTGGGAGATCTGTTCAACACCTGGTTAGGTGACGATCTTTCTGCACCTCATTACACTGACATCATCTCCCTACTTAAAACTTTAAGTAACAAAACCAAAGTTTTGGTGATGACGGGTAATCGTGACTTTCTTCTAGCACAAGAATTTTCCCGACAAACTGGTTGTGAATTGATTAACTCGCCGTATCTACTAGAGACCAATACACAGCAATACGTACTCACACATGGTGATGAGTTGTGTACTGATGATGAGTCATATCAGCAAATGAAATCAATCTTGCAGCATCCGATTACCAAATTTATTTTTGTACGCCTGCCTAAAAAATGGCGTTTGAAATTAAGTGGCCAACTTCGTCAAAAAAGTATTGAAGCTCAACAGGATAAAACTCGAGAAATCATGGATGTTAATCCACAGGCAGTTATTGAGCTAATGCAGAAGTATCCAGGAGCTGATCTGATTCATGGACATACGCACAGGCTTAACACCCATACAGAAAAGACGTTTACACGCTACGTACTTGGAGATTGGTCAAACACTCAAGGCAATGCCATTGAAATTACCGATAAACTAAACCGGCTTGAAATTAGCTGAACGCTCTAGCATATCAACACGTGTCACTTTAAGTGTCATCTTCTCGTCTGTCTTAGGAATTTGACCTTCTTTAAATTTAATTTGTGTCATTAGACCTACTTCAGGAATCATGAACAATGCTTTATCACCACGAATATCA
>NZ_JAQWSS010000060.1 GCF_029243085.1 Candidatus Thioglobus sp.
GAAGACATTGAAGGTGAAGCGCTAGCAACTCTTGTAGTTAATAATATGAGAGGTATTGTGAAAGTGGCTGCAGTTAAAACTCCAGGCTTTGGTGATCGACGAAAAGCAATTCAACAAGATCTTGCAATCTTAACCGGTGGCGTAGTCATTTCTGAAGAAGTTGGACTTTCTCTAGAAGGTATTTCTGAAGATCAACTTGGAAGCGCTAAGCGTGTAGAAATTGGCAAAGATGTGACGGTTGTTGTTGATGGTGCAGGTGATAAAGCAGATATAGATAGACGTGTTGCTCAAATTAAGGCTCAAATAGAGCAAACTACATCAGAATATGACCTTGAAAAATTACAAGAGCGTATGGCAAAACTATCTGGTGGTGTTGCAGTGATCAAAGTTGGCGCTGCTACTGAAGTTGCCATGAAAGAGAAAAAAGATCGAGTTGATGATGCATTACACGCGACACGTGCCGCTGTTCAAGAAGGTGTTGTTCCAGGTGGTGGTGTCGCATTAGTAAGAGCTATTGCCGCCCTTAACGACTTAAAAGGTGACAATCATGATCAAGACATCGGTATCGACATAACAAAACGCGCTATGGAAGCTCCATTACGTCAAATTGTTAATAATGGTGGCGGTGAAGCGTCTGTAGTGCTAAATGAAGTTTCTAACAATACTGGAAACTATGGATATAATGCCGGATCAGAAATTTATGGCGATATGTTAGAAATGGGGATTTTAGACCCTACTAAGGTGACTCGTGCCGCCTTACAACATGCTGCATCTATTTCTGGATTAATGATTACTACCGAGGCTATGATTACAGACATTCCTCAAGATCCAGCAGCCGCACCAGCGCCTGCTGCTATGGGTGGTGATGGAATGCATGGCATGATGTAACAACCATTTTTTTAAGCTGATAAAAGCCCCATTTTTTGGGGCTTTTTTTTGGTATGATACTTAGCAAATATATTCTTGGGTATCTACAATATGAGTGATTACAATTCTTCCTCGATCGAGGTTTTAACAGGATTAGAGCCTGTTAGAAAACGCCCAGGTATGTACACTGAAACTGAGCGTCCAAATCATTTAGCTCAAGAAGTGATTGACAACAGTGTTGATGAAGCTGTTGCAGGACATGCAACTAAAATAAACGTAGTACTTTACAAAAATGGCTCTCTTTCTGTCGAAGATAATGGTCGCGGAATGCCTGTTGACATTCATGAAGGCGAGGGTCAATCTGGTGTTGAGGTGATTTTAACTAAATTACATGCTGGTGGTAAATTTTCAAACGATTCCTATCAATTTTCTGGTGGTCTTCATGGTGTCGGGATATCGGTTGTTAACGCTCTCTCTACCTTAGTTGAAATCTGGATTAAACGTGACGCCAAAGAGCATCACATAAGTTTTGCCGATGGCTTTAAAAAAACCGAATTAGAAATTATTGGTTCTGTTGGAAAACGTAATACTGGTACTAAAGTTAAATTTACACCGGATGCTCAATTTTTTGATACTATTAAATTCTCCGCTACTAAATTGCGCCATAATTTACGCTCCAAAGCTGTCTTATGTCCTGGGCTTGAAGTTAATTTTCATAATGAAATTGACGATACAACTGACAAGTGGATTTATCAAGAAGGATTGAAAGATTATCTATCAATGGCACTTGATGGTTTAGACTGTATACCGGAGCAACCTTTTGTGGTGAATTATGAATCCCAAGAGCAGCAATTAAACTGTTCTCTTGCTTGGACTCAGTACAATAGCAATGTTGTTGCCGAGAGTTACGTCAATCTAATCCCTACAATCAATGGTGGAACACATGTTAACGGTCTACGCTCTGGATTAACTGACGCCTTAAAAGAGTTTTGTGAATTTCGAGATCTTATCCCTAAAAATATCAAATTAACACAAGATGATGTTTGGCAAAAGATTGCTTTCGTACTCTCAATTAAAATTTTAGATCCTCAATTTTCTGGTCAAACCAAAGAAAGACTTTCTTCTAGAGAGTGTGCTGGCTTTGTTTCAAATGTGGTTAAAGATGCTTTTAGTTTATGGCTTAACCAACATACAGATATCGCTGAACAAATTGCGCAGCTAGCAATTTCAAATGCACAGGCCAGACTTAAAACGAATAAAAAAGTAATTCGTAAGAAAATTGTTAGTGGCCCCGCCCTACCGGGAAAATTATCTGACTGTACCAGTACTGATTTATCTCAAACTGAAGTTTTCTTAGTAGAGGGTGACTCAGCAGGAGGCTCTGCCAAGCAAGCTAGAGATAAAGAGTATCAAGCTATCCTGCCGCTTAGGGGTAAGATTTTAAACACTTGGGAGGTTGACTCTGAACAAGTGCTGGCTAGCAATGAAATACATGACATTAGTGTTGCAATTGGTCTAGAACCAAACTGTGAAGATATGTCCGGCCTACGGTATGGAAAAATTTGTATTTTGGCCGATGCCGATTCCGATGGCGCACATATTGCCACTTTAATTTGCACCCTATTCGTTAAGCATTTTCCAAAATTAGTGAGAGAAGGTCATATTTATGTTGCTATGCCACCTTTATATCGAGTTGATGCGGGAAAGCAGGTTTATTACGCACTGGATGATGGAGAACGAGATAGTATTATTCGTAAAATTGAGAATGATAACAAGCGTGTCAAAATTCAAGTACAGCGATTCAAAGGTCTTGGTGAAATGAATCCGTCTCAATTACGTGAAACAACCATGTTGCCCGATACCAGAAGATTAATCCAGCTGACGCTTGACAATCCCCTGCAAGTGGAGCAAACAATGGATATGTTGCTCAGTAAAAAACGAGCAACGGATCGTAAAAAATGGTTAGAAGAAAAAGGTAATTTAGCTAATGTCTAATAACAAAACAAAAGCAGTAGTACTGTTATCTGGTGGACTTGACTCCACAACAACCCTAGCCATCGCACAATCACAAAATTTTGATTGCTTTGCACTCAGCTTTGATTATGGACAAAAACAAAAATCTGAACTAAAAGCAGCGGCCAATATTGCCCTTCAGTTTAATGCAACTGAACACCGTGTGATGAAAATTTCACTCTCTGATATCGGTGGCTCAGCACTTACTGATGATAAAATCGATGTACCAGACTTTGTCGAAAGTACAAATATTCCAGTCACTTATGTTCCTGCTAGAAATACGATATTTCTATCTTACGCATTAGCTTGGGCAGAAGTGCTTAATTGTCAGCATATCTTTATTGGTGTCAATGCATTAGATTATTCAGGATACCCTGATTGTCGCCAAGAATATATTAACGCTTTTGCAACAATGGCAAACTTGGCCACTAAACAAGGTGTTGAGGGCAATAAAACCACCATTCATACACCCTTAATTCAACTTAGCAAAGCACAAATCATTCATCAAGGCTTGTCACTTGGTGTGAATTATGCCAAAACCACAACTTGTTATCAGGCTAATGACCAAGGTGAAGCATGTGGTGTCTGTGATGCTTGTGAATATCGAAAACTAGGCTTTACTGAAGCAGGCATAAAAGATCCTACACGCTATCAAAAATAATTATTATTATTTTTGCAATTTAGGCTTGTTTTGCAATCAATAATCGATAAAATAATAACTTTATTAAACTAAACAGGAAGTAGCAAATGAGCATTGAGGAAAGAGTTAAAAAAGTTGTATCTGAGCAATTAGACGTAAATGGCGATATCGATAATAACGCTTCATTTATCGATGACTTAGGTGCAGATTCTCTAGATACAGTTGAGCTAGTAATGTCTCTTGAAGAAGAATTTGACTGTGAAATTCCTGATGATCAAGCGGAAAATATTACAACTGTTCAACAAGCAATTGAC
>NZ_JAQWSS010000083.1 GCF_029243085.1 Candidatus Thioglobus sp.
CAAGAATTATTGCAAAAACCAGATCAATTTCGTAGTAATGAGGTGCTTGAGATTGCATTACAAAAAGGAGCGATTGTTCCTAAAGATCATCCAATGAACAATGCATACTACTAATCAACCAACCCAAGCCTACGATTTCAAAACCCAGGACATAAAGGTTTTAAAAAAGTTATTGCCTTATTTATTGGCAATGCGTTCCCGTGTGATTTTAGCAACATTATTTTTAATCTCTGCCAAACTAGCTAATGTTGCTGTACCTGTTGTTCTTAAAGAAATTGTTGACTCTTTAGATCAAACAAATATATTGTTGATTTTGCCATTGGGTCTGTTATTTGCCTACGGATCTCTAAGACTGGCCAGCTCATTGTTTAATGAACTTAGAGATGCAATTTTTGCAAAAGTTCGCTATCATGCAATGCATTTAATTGCATTGGGCGTCTTTAAACATTTGCATACACTTGATCTATCATTTCATCTTGATAGGCGTATTGGTGGCATCACCCGCGATATTGATCGAGGTACACAAAGCGTCTCAACCTTGTTATCTATTTTTGTTTTTAACATTCTTCCATCTTTTTTTGAAATCTGTTTGGTTATTGGCTTGTTGTGGATTAATTACGATGTTTTTTTTGCTGGAATCTCGTTAGCAACTGTTGTATTTTATATTGGCTTAACGCTTGCAATTACTACGTGGCGCATGAAGTATCGCTATCAGATGAATGACATGCAGTCTGAGGCTAATACTAATGCAGTAGATAGTTTAATTAACTATGAAACAGTTAAATATTTCAACCGCGAAGCGTATGAAGTTAATCGTTATCAAGATACCATGACCCGTTGGGAAAACGTTGCCACTAAAAGCTTTACATCAATGACAGCACTTAATTTTGTTCAGGGTGCAGTTATTGCAATTGGTGTTACACTAATCTTGATTATGGCTGCACAGGGCGTCGTGGAGCAGAAATTAAGCTTAGGTGATATGATAATGATTCAGGCATTATTACTCCAATTATTTATGCCACTCGGATCATTGGGTATTGTTTATCGTCAAATTAAACATAATTTTATCGACATGAATAATATGTTTAACTTACTTGACCAGCGTCCAAAAGTTAGTAGCTCGAAAGACGCACCTAAACTAAAAGTAAGTCAAGGAAAGGTTGAGTTTAAAGAAGTGTCCTTTGCATATACCGGAAAAGATTCGGTAGTAGATAAAATTAGCTTTACTATCGAATCGGGACAAAAAGTAGCGATTGTAGGAGCTTCGGGATCTGGCAAGTCAACCCTAGCCAAATTACTATTTAGATTTTATGATGTTGATTCTGGCGAAATTTTGATCGATGGACAAAATATTAAAAATCTTAATCATAATTCTGTACAGCAAGCGATGGGCGTTGTACCTCAAGATACTGTCATGTTTAATGAAAGTATTTACTATAATATTGCTTATGGCAAACAAGGTGCAACTGAATCAGAGGTTAAAGATGCTGCTAGGTTAGCCTTTATTGATACTTTTATTGATCAACTTCCACAAGGATATGATTCATTGGTTGGCGAACGTGGTCTTAAACTTTCTGGGGGCGAAAAACAACGATTGGCGATCGCTAGAGTGCTGTTAAAGAACCCGCCAATTTTAATATTTGATGAAGCAACATCGGCACTAGACTCATATTCAGAGCAAATGGTACAAGAAGCTTTAAATTCATTAAGTCAGCAGCACTCAACTTTGGTTATTGCACACAGACTTTCTACCATTGTAGATAGTGACAAAATTATCGTACTTGGTGAAGGTGGTATCCAAGAGAGTGGCACTCATGAGCAATTATTACAATCTAAAGGTGAGTACGAGAAGCTTTGGCAACTTCAAATTGACTCTCAGCATTCAACCATATAAAAAGATAACATTAAAGTTTAACTATGAAATTTGAATTAACAAACACAGATAATAAAGCGCGTCGTGGCAAGCTGACTTTTGAACGTGGCGAGGTACAAACACCTGCGTTTATGCCAGTAGGCACTTATGGAACAGTCAAAGCAATGACACCTGAAGAGGTTAGTGGCTTGGGTGCACAGATAATACTTGGTAACACATTTCATTTGGCAATTACACCAGGAACAGAAGTCATTGAAGCACATGGGGATTTGCATGATTTTATGCATTGGCAAGGTCCGATATTGACTGATTCTGGCGGATTTCAAGTGTTTAGCTTAGGAGCTATGCGAAAAATTAGCGAAGAAGGGGTTGATTTTAGATCTCCAAAAAATGGTGATAAAATTTTTATGGGCCCCGAAGAGTCGATGCAAATTCAGAAGAAATTGGGCTCAGATATTGTAATGATATTTGATGAATGCACACCATATCCTGCAGATAAAGCTACTGCAGATCAATCAATGCAATTATCTTTACGTTGGGCTAAACGATCAAAATCTGAACACATTAAGTTGAACAATACCAATGCATTGTTTGGCATTGTTCAAGGCGGTATGTTCGAGGAGTTGCGCCATGAATCCGCTAAATCTTTAATAGAAATTGGGTTTGATGGCTACGCAATTGGCGGATTAAGTGTGGGCGAGCCTAAAGAGGAGATGATAAAAGTATTGGATTATCTTCCTGCTGAATTGCCAGCTGATAAGCCAAGGTATTTGATGGGTGTGGGTACACCAAGCGATTTGGTTGAAGCAGTGGAACGTGGTATTGATATGTTTGATTGTGTTATGCCCACACGTAACGCTCGCAATGGCTATTTGTTTACCTCAGTAGGAATAGTGAAAATTAGAAATGCACAATATAAGCTAGATGTAACCAAGCTTGATGAGCGTTGCGGATGCTATACTTGTAAAAATTATACCAAATCTTACTTGCATCATTTGCAACGCAAAAATGAAATATTAAGCGCAAGACTTAATACCATTCACAATCTATATTATTATCAAGATTTGATGTCGCAAATGAGATTAGCTATAGAAAATGATCGTTTTTCAGAATTTAAAGATAATTTTTATCAATTACAAGTATAGGGAATATGAATAAAAAACTACTATTTTTTGTTGATGAAGGCGGGTTTGAAGACTTTACACCAATGTTTGTTGAACAAGGGTTTCTGGTTGACTTTGAAGGTTCTCAGCGTAAGGCTACGAAATTAGCAAAGAAAAATACTTATCAAGTGTTAGTGGCAGAGTTTAGTCATAATCCAGAATTTCGAGATCGAGTTAGCAATATTGAATCTTTACTGGCAACCTTAGAAGGGAATTCTCCTCAGGCAAAAATTATCATATTATATGACGATATGAATCAGCCACAATTGGATCAACTAAAAGCAAGATATAGAATGGATGTCACATTGAAATTCCCAATTAACAAGGTCTTATTGAGTCAGGCTATCGGCTAACTGTTTATCAAAATAAACATCTAAAACTTGACGTGCCAAAGGAGCGGCCTTTGAGCTGCCACTGCCTGCATTTTCAACAATAATTGCAATAGCAATTTCAGGATCTTTAATTGGCGCAAAGCCAGTAAAGAGCGCATGATCTCTAAGTTTTTCTTCGTATTTTTCAGCAATATACTGTTCTTCTGCATCAAGTCCAAAAACTTGCGCTGTTCCTGTTTTTCCAGCCAAGGTGTAGATTAAATCTTTGTTAAGATGTCGGGCGGTGCCATTTGGTGCATAAATAGTCATTCTCATACCTTCAATCACATCTTCCCAATTGTGAATGTCTTTGATGGGTATTTGACTACTTGATTTGTTCTCAGTTTCAACAATAGGTTTACCGGGTGTTTGAATGCTTTTAAGAAGTGTAGGTTTAAATAATTGACCTTTATTGGCAAGTGCGGCTGTTGCAACTGCTAATTGCAGTGGACTTGAAGTCATAAATCCTTGACCAATGCCAGCGATAAGCGTTTCTCCTCGATACCAAGGCTCATCTCTATTTATTTTTTTCCAAGATTTAGATGGCAAAATCCCACCTTTTTCACCAGGAATATCAATGCCAGTCTTACGGCCAAAATTAAACAAGTCTAAATTATCATGTAGTTTGTTGATGCCCATTTTGTCAGCTAAATCATAAAAGAATACATCGCAAGATTGAGCAATTGAATCTTTCATATCAACATGACCGTGGCCTGTACGCTTCCAATCATTAAATTTACGTTTGACATTAGGCAGTCTATAATGACCTGGGCAAAATGTTTTGCTTTTATTGTTAATAATACCTTCTTCTAGACCAGCTAACGCTACCATAGGCTTAACGGTAGATCCTGGTGGGTATAGACCTTGAACAGATCGATTAAGCTGTGGTATGTCTTTAGAGGTTTGTAGTAGATTGTAGTTTGTATGAGAAATGCCATTTACAAACCAATTTGGATCAAAAACAGGTGTACTGACTAAAGTCAGCACTTCACCGTTTTTAACGTTGACTACAACAATGGAGCCACGTTTCCCATGCAAAACCGCTTCAGCTTTTTTTTGCATGTCTAAATCAAGGCTTAGATATAAGTCTTTACCAGCAATAGCAGGGGTGGTTATTTTTGTATCCACCACACGACCACTAACATTGCGTTCGATTTGCTTAATGCCAGTATGTCCATGCAACAGGTTTTCATATTGTTTTTCAATGCCAACTTTGCCGACAAATAGTGTTCCTAAATAATTTTCTTTATCATACAATAGCTTATCTTTCTTATTCATTCTTGAGACATATCCAATTGCATGTACACTCGAAGATCCATGCGGATAAACTCTATTAAAATAAGGCTCTATATCAACACCTGGAAATTGATTACTAACTAAAAATTTAGCAACTTGATCCTTACTTAGATTATGTTTAATTGGAATATTGTGAAATTTACGAAAACGTTTTCTATTTTTATAATAAGATTTAATATCGTTTTCACTGATAAAGCCTTTGTGCTGAAGTGTGATTAGCGTCTTACTGATATTTTTAACCTTTTCAGGTGTTAGTGTTAGCTGATAGGTGAGTTGATTAGTGGCTAACAGTGTGCCGTGTCGATCAAAAATTTTTCCTCTGCTTGGAGTAATTGGTAAGCTACGCATTTGATTGCCGAGCGCTTCTTCTTGGTAGAATTCATGGTTTACTACCTGTAGATTGTAGACACGTATCAGTAGCAATAAAGTGAGTAAAAATATAAAAACCAATGCTATTTTTAATCTAGATGATAGCAGCGAATTTTCAAGTTGAGTATTGCTAATACTATCCATGGCTATTGATGCCTACATTTGGCCAGTGAAAAGCGCACAACAGGCCAAAGTATTGCGCCAGTAAGTGGCGCTAATAGTAAGTAATAATTGACATTAATTCCATGCATTAATAAATGTGTCAAAAAATAAAAAGTTAAATAGATACCACTAGAAGTGAATACATAGACTTGTTGAGTGCTTAGATTGGATACACGGAAAGACTGTTTAACATTATTAATAAAAATACTAGCCAAAATTAATGCTAAAGCATTTTGGCCAAGAATATCCCCTTGCAAGATATCTAATAAGCTGCCAAGAATAAGAGCAATAAATAAGCTGCCTTTTGCAGGAAAATAAACTAGCCAATAAGTGTAGAGCAATAACATCCAAAATGGAGACACATCAAGAATTATCTCATTAAATGGCAACACACTCAAAATGAACGAAAAGAGTGTTATTTTGAATAGAAATATGTAAGGTCGTTGAGTATTCATTGCTTATTCAAAATAATGACAAGTTCAAGGTTTTGAGTTTGCTGGATTGGCTCTAAAATAATATGTAAGAAAGATTCGTTTTTATGTTGTTCAACATGAGTAACCTTTCCTACAGGATATCCATCAGGAAACTTACCTCCTAGCGAGCTACTTAAGAAAATATCACCCATTTTAATGTCTAGATCTGGTTCGATAAACTTAACCTGCATGTGGTATTGATTTTCTGCTACTCCTTGACTAATGCCTTGTATGCCGTTTCGAGAGTTTTTTACAGGAACGTGTTGTGTTGGATCGCTAATCATAAGGATTGTGGCGTTATTTGGGGTTGTTTCTGTGATTTGACCCACAATGCCGCTAGCGCCAAGTGTTACTTGACCAACTTTTAGGAGGTCATTACTACCCTTGTTAATGGTGATTTGTTTTTTTAGACGTGAACGCGTCACTTGCTCAATACGAGCTATTGTAAAGTTGGTCTGTGGAAGTGTATAGCTTGAATCCAGCAAAGCTCTAAGTTTTTTATTTTCAAGTGTTAAGCCATCTATTTGTTGTAATTTAACCTTTAGTTTGAGTAATTCGGTAGTAAGATTCTGATTATCACTTAGCAGTTGATCTTTAGAAGTGCCTTGTTCATCAATCCATGTATAAAGTTTAGTTGGCAGGCTAACTACTACATAAACAGGAGAGATTAGTGTGGCAACACTTTGTCTTAGATTATCAAGATAAGAGAATTTGTAATCAAAAAGAATTAGAAAGATTGCAACAATTACCGGGATAAAAGTTTTAAGAAAGAACATTACCTCTTACCCAAGTTAACTAGCCAGTGCATTTATTCAGCTGCCAGGAATCCCATGTTATGTTTACTGATCATGTCTAGTGCAACACCACCACCTCGTGCAACACACGTGAGTGGATCATCTGCAACACGAACAGGCAAGTTAGTTTCTTGGTTGATAAGTTTATCTAATCCATCCAATAAAGCGCCGCCACCTGTAAGCACTAAGCCATTTTCAGCAATATCAGAACTTAATTCTGGCGGTGTTTTTTCTAGTGCTGTTCTTACAGAGCTGACAATGGTTCTAAGCGGCTCCTGTAATGCATCAAGAATTTCGGTATTAGTAATTTCAAAACTAACCGGTATGCCTTTGGCGACATCCCTACCTCTAAATTCAATTTTCTTAACGACGTTGGTTTTAAAAGCCGATCCTACTTCTTCTTTAATCTGTTCAGCAGTAGCAAGACCAATAATAATGCCATGCTCTCTACGAACAAATTTAACAATAGTGTCGTCAAATACATCGCCACCAACTCGCAATGAATCAGAATAAACAATTCCATTTAATGACATGATGGCAATCTCTGTTGTGCCACCGCCAATATCGATAACCATTGCACCAGAAGCTTCTTCAATTGCCATGCCAGCACCTAACGCAGCTGCCATTGGCTCTTCAATTAAATATACATCACGAGCGCCAGCACCTACAGCACTTTCTTTAATGGCACGACGTTCAACTTGCGTGGCGCCACAAGGAACACAAATTAATACCTTTGGGCTTGGTGAGAAAAAACCAGAGCGTAGCACTTTGCGAATGAAATGCTGTAGCATTTTTTCAGTTACCTTAAAATCAGCAATAACACCATCTTTCATTGGTCGAATTGCCTCAATTGATCCGGGGGTTCTGCCCAACATGTTCTTAGCGTCTTGACCAACTGCAATAACAGTTGCTTCCATTGAACCACGATCTTGACGAATGGCCACAACTGAGGGTTCGTTTAATACAACCGAGCCATCCATGTAAATAAGCGTATTGGCAGTACCCAGGTCAATTGAAAGACTTTGAGCTTTGAAAAAATCAAACATAAAAATTCCTGATTAGTTATTGGTGAAATAAAGAGATATAATACTATAAATAATTAGTCAAAAAACAACAATCCTTAAGGTGGTCAAAATATGAAAATTCAGCAAGATCACGTGATCGAGAGCGTCTTTAAGGCGTTGCAATATATATCATATTACCATTCTCCTGACTTTATCCAAGCCATGGCAAAAGCCTACAAAACGGAAACGCATGATTCAGCTAAAAACGCTATTGCGCAAATCTTAATCAACTCCAAGATGGCGGCACTTGGACAAAGGCCAATGTGTCAAGATACAGGTATTATTAATGTCTTTGTAGAAGTGGGCATGGATGTATCCTGGGATGCAGAATTATCTCTAGATGAAATGATTAATGAAGGTGTTAGGCGTGCTTTTACTTACTCAGAAAACCCATTACGTGCCTCTATTATTAAAGATCCTTTATTTTCTAGAGAAAACACTAAAGATAATACGCCAGCTGTTATCCACTCAAAAGTGGTTAAGGGCGATAAAGTAAAATTTATTGTTGCCGCTAAAGGATGTGGCTCTGAGAATAAAGCAAAGTTTGCCATTCTAAATCCATCATCTAGTGTGACTGATTGGGTACTTAAGACGATTCCAACCATGGGTGCTGGCTGGTGCCCTCCAGGCATTGTTGGTATTGGTGTGGGTGGTACTGCAGAAAAAGCCATGTTAATGGCAAAAGAAAGCTTAATGGATCCTATTGATATTGCAGATGTTGCACAGAAAAACAATCCAACTAATATTGAAAAGTTACGACTTGAATTAATGGAAAAAATCAATAACCTCGGTATTGGTGCCCAGGGATTGGGCGGTTTAACCACTGTCTTAGATGTGAAAATTAAAGACTATCCTAGTCATGCAGCTTCTCAGGCTGTGGCTATGATTCCAAATTGTGCTGCTACCCGTCATTTGCATTTTAGTTTGGATGGGTCAGGTGAAGCGCAGATGCCAGTGGTTGATATGGATATTTATCCTAATTTAGAGATGGATTATTCTAAATATAAGAAGGTTGACCTAAATACATTAACGCGAAAGCAAATGCATGATTGGAATATTGGGGATACGTTGTTGCTTACAGGTACCATTATTACAGGCCGAGATGCTGCCCATGTTAGGCTAAAACAAATGTTAGATAATGGTGAAGGACTACCTAAAGGAGTTAATTTTGATAACAAGTTTGTTTATTATGTTGGCCCAGTAGATCCGGTAGGGAATGAAGTCATTGGACCTGCAGGCCCAACGACTGCCACTCGAATGGATAAATATACAGATATGATGTTCGAAAATACTAATATTTTGGGCATGATTGGTAAGGCTGAGCGCGGTGAGCAGACAGTAAAAAGTATTAAAAAACATCAGGCTAGTTATCTTATTGCTGTGGGTGGTGCCGCCTATTTAATTGCTCAATCCATTAAGAAATCAAAAATTTTGGCTTTTGAAGATCTTGGCATGGAAGCTATTTACGAATTCGAGGTAGAAAATATGCCAGTTACTGTGGCAGTAGATAATGAAGGAAATAACATTCACAGTATCTTTCATGATATCCAAGTAAAGTATAATTAATGTTCGAAGTTAGTCGGATGGTCGCTGGTAGGTTTTCTTATCAGAGGAAAGTCCGGGCTCCATAGAGCAAAGTGCTAGGTAACTCCTAGGTATGGTGACATAATGGAAAGTGCTGCAGAGATTTAGACTACCCATTTATGGGAAAAGGTGAGAAGGTGTGGTAAGAGCGCACCGCGCGTTTGGTAACAACCGTGGCAAGGTAAACCCCGCTTGGAGCAAGCTCAAATAGGCTACCATTGATGCGGCTCGCATAAGGTAGCGGGTAGAGTGCTAAAGAGTATTGGTGACAATATTCGTAGATGAATGACTATCTATTACAGAACCCGGCTTATAGACTAACTTCACTTTTATTAAAATTTATTATAGAATACTTCTATGAGTAGAGTGTTTACACAAATAATTGCCGTGGTTTCATTGGGTTTGACCATCAATGTTTATGCTGAAAAAGAAGTGTTCTATACTGATGGGAATATCACCATTTATACTGATAATACAGTTGTGTATACTGGAAAAAAAGAGGTGCCAGTATTCGAGCCTTCCTCTACTTGGGTAGAAGAAGACTACTTTACACAACAAGAAAAATACTGTGAAGTAGATTCCGTTCATAAGGATAAATTAAAAGCATTTCTAAACTCTATTCAGAAGAAATAGTGTTATTTTTTTTGAGCTAGGATGGATCTATCCATATTGTTATAATCTTTAAATTTTTGTATGTTAGTAAATTTAATTGATAACAATTCTACAATTTTAGCTTGTTGGTCGTAGCCATGTTCTAGCAGTAAAAAGCCAGATTTTGAGAGATAGTTTGGTGCTTGATTGATAATCGTTCTAATGTCATCCAAACCATCTTTACCTGCTGTGAGTGCTGAGATTGGCTCGTAGGTTAAATCATCAAGGTAAGCGTCACCTTCTTCAATGTATGGCGGGTTGGAAATGATTAAATCAAACTGTTGGCTTGCAACTGGATCAAACCAATTTCCTTGTAAAAATTCAATTGTTCTAGTGGTGTTTGACTTGGCCACTTCAAGCGCCTTAGATGAGTAATCAGTGGCTGTTACTTGCCAATTAGGGTTTTTATCCGCCAAGGTGACGGCAATAATGCCACTACCAGTGCCCATGTCCAGCAGTTTACAAGGATAGTTTTTTGGGAACAAGTCTAATGCAATATCAATCAACAGCTCGGTTTCTGGCCTAGGGATGAGGGTATCAGGTGTGACGTTAAAATCTAAGTGATAAAAGCCTTTTTTGCCACTAATATAAGAAAAGGGTGTTCCATTGGTTCTTTGCTTAATAAAGTCATCTAGAGTTTGTTTTTCTAGGAATGTGAGTGGATAGTTACTATGGGTAACAAGCTCTACGTTAGTTTTATTAAGTACTAGAGATAGCAGTGGCGCAATATCAATTGCGCCACTGCTTAAGTAGTCTTGAATGGTGTTCAAAGTTTACAGGTCAGCGGTTGTTAGCCCTAGAGATTTCCAAGCATTCATGCCACCACGGTAGTATTTGATTTTAGATGCTGGATAGCCATATTTAAGTAATGCTTTAATAGCAGTTGGCGTTTGGCCACACCATATACCATTACAATACATAACCAAGGTTTTAGCATAAGAAAAGTCATAGATATCATCGACTTGAACGCCTAATTGGTCTTCCATAATTTCCATGGCTTTTTCTTTGTTTTTAAACTTAGTATAAGGAATGTTGATCGCAGTCGGAATACCACCGGTAATAACCGGCCAGTTTGGTGTGCGAGTATCAATAACTAAAATACTATCATCGCCTGTTGAGCGTTGTTTGACATAGTCAATCATTTCAAGCTCGCCAATGGTTTCAACTAAATGCGGTGCAAAAGGATGCATAGGTTGAATTTTTCCACGCGTAGTTTTTAAGTAAAAATTAGAAATTTCATTATCGCGATCTTGGATTCGTTGTAATTTAATCATTTCATCTTGATGCAAAATATCAATTGAAATCACACCTGGAGAGATAAACACCTCTTTTGTTTTTTCCCCTTCGGCGTTTGCCATAAGTGTCAATGCACTTAACAATAAAATAAATAGTTTTTTCATTACCCTCTCCTTTTTGGTTAAATTTTTCTTAAATCAAAATAATTTTTTATTGCAACAATCAGTCCGAGACCAATAAATGCTCCGGGCGGCAGAATGGCTAATAGCGTGCCTTGATAGTCATCAAAAATGGTGACGCTAAGCGTTTCACCAATGTCACCCAATAATAAAGCAGATTGATCAAATAAAGTGCCTGATCCGATTAGCTCTCTCATAGCACCCAATATGATCAGAATAATTGAAAAACCAATGCCCATCATTAATCCATCAAGCGCTGACTTTCCCCAGGTATTTTTACTTGCGTAAGCTTCAGCACGACCTAAAATAGCACAGTTAGTAACAATTAACGGCACAAAAATACCCAAAATTAAATACAAATCGTAGAAATACGACTGCATTAATAACTCAACAACAGGGGGCAAACTGGCGCGCAAGACAATATTATTCCAACCGCAGACATTGCTTCAGGTGTAATTCATTATTACCCACAGAATCAGCTTACCCAATACCTGATGGACCTCAGAGAATACCGTCCAAAATGTGTGCAAGAGTTCTTTAAGGAATTGGCCACTGAAATGAATAAACGACCGCTGGTAGACCGGTTAAAAGAAAGCAATAATCAATTGGGCATGCAGCACCTTATGCAGGTGTATGAAGAAATTTACCTCTTTAGAAATGGCCATTGGCAGT
>NZ_JAQWSS010000086.1 GCF_029243085.1 Candidatus Thioglobus sp.
CCAAGGGCTAAAAATAACCTGATCAGGTTTTTGTTTGCAAAATAAGCCCGTACCGCTATAACCCTTCTTTTCAGCTGGCATTTCTGCATGAACTATGCCTTTACCTGCGCAAAATACCTGAGCTCCGCCCGTGCTAACGAAAGCATCATTGCCCAAGTTATCTTTATGATGCATACCGCCGGTTAACATATAGGTGATTGCTTCAAACCCACGATGTGGATGATCTGGAAAACCTTGTCCAGTGGCGATATTAAAATGATCCCATAAAACGAATGGATCAAAATTCATTCGTTTTGATACTGGGAATAGTCGATTAACAAGCACACCATCCCCTTCAAGCATTTGTTGCGTATTAATTTTGACAAATATACTCACAACTTCTTGTAGGTCTTTTTTATAATCATATCATGATAGTAGCATGATTATTAACACCTAAGAGAAAACAAACTATATAAACACAGTGTTAAACTAGATATATACTAAGAAAAACCTTGCACAGTGACTACTTTAGATTGTGAGAATAATTTGATTAACTTCTAAACGCCGTATTGATCCCTGTAAGCCTCAATACGCTCGATTAACGCTTGATCATCGCCCTGTTTCAAGTAGTCAATCAAATGGCCAAGATTGATAATACTTAATACCGTAATACCAAAATTTTCTTCAACCTCTTGAATGGCTGATTTATCACCTTTGCCTTTTTCTTGACGGTCCTCTGCAACAATCACGCCTTTGGCTTTAGCGCCATTCGCATCAATGATATCCATGGCTTCGCGAATCGCAGTGCCTGCTGTTATGACATCGTCAATAATTAAAATATCACCCTCTAACGCATGCCCTACAATATCGCCACCTTCGCCGTGCGTTTTGGCTTCTTTACGGTTGAAGCTATAAGGAATATTTTTATTGAAAGAATCATTCAATGCCATTGCACACGCTGTAGCTAATGGAATACCCTTATAAGCAGGACCAAATAACACGTCAAACTCTAGCCCACTTTCAGCAATAGATTGAGCATAGAATTTACCTAATTTTGACAAATGATCCCCGGTATTAAACGATCCCGCATTAAAGAAGTAAGGGCTAACACGGCCAGATTTTAACGTAAATTCTCCAAATTTTAGCGCCCCAATTTCTAACATAAAATCTACAAAGTCTTTTTGATACTGCTGCATATAATCCTCTTAAATCATTAAAATATTTCCAATGAAGAGAATTATAACGGCTAATGTCAACGGAATTCGTGCAGCTGAGAGAAAAGGTTTTTTTGAATGGATGAAAACCCAGAATGCTGATATTGTTTGCGTACAAGAAATCAAGGCGCAAGAAGACCAGCTTGACGAAAAATTCTATCCAGCGGATATCTATACGTTTTATAAGCCAGCTGAAAAGAAGGGTTATAGCGGTACGGGCTTATATTGCAAACAAAAACCTGATCAGGTTATTTTTAGCCCTTGGGAAGATATTGACTTTGAGGGTCGCTTTATTCAAGCAGACTTTGGGAATTTAAGTGTTATTTCCATTTACATCCCTTCCGGGTCAGCCAAACAAGAGCGTCAAGACTATAAAATGGATTTCATGGTGAATCGATTTATGCCTTATCTGAAACAATTGCAAACAAACGGACGTGATTATATAATTTGTGGCGATGTCAATGTTGTCCATAAAGAGATCGATATCAAGAATTTTTCTGGCAATAAAAAACGCTCAGGCTGTCTGCCAGAAGAGCGCGCTTGGATGGATCAATTATTCAATGAGGCCCAGTATGTTGACGCTTTTAGAGAGGTCAATCAAGAGGCACATCAGTATACCTGGTGGTCGAATCGTGGACAGGCTTGGGCCAACAATACAGGTTGGCGCATTGATTATCAAATTCTAAGTAAGAACCTCAAGGGAAAAGTACGTTCTGCTTCTATTTACAAGGATGTACGTTTTTCTGACCATTCACCTTTAATTATTGATTACAACCTATGAGTGAAAAGACCATTCGAAAAATTCAGAGTTTTGTTAAGCGTTCCGGCCGACTAACCGAAGGGCAAAAATATGGTCTTAACGATCTTTGGTCAGAATATGGCATTGATCCAATAGTTGATCAGATCATTGATTTCAACACTGTGTTTGAAAAGCAGCAAGATGTTATTTTAGAAATCGGTTTTGGTAACGGTAACTCATTATTAGAAATGGCCATCAATGAGCCGGAGCGTAACTTTTTAGGTGTAGAAGTGTATGAAGCAGGCGTTGGTCGTTTAATTAATGAAGCGCATAAAAACCAACTAACCAACCTTAAAGTTATCAAGGAAGATGCTGTTGAAGTTTTAAAAAACAACATTGCGGCTAGCAGTCTTACCGGATTTCAGTTGTATTTTGCCGACCCTTGGCATAAGAAAAAACATCATAAGCGTCGTATTGTACAAAATGAATTCATGAATATGATATCTGACAAACTGATTAACGGCGGGTTTGTGCATATGGCCACAGATTGGGAAAACTACGCCGAGCAAATGATGGAAACTCTTGAGGGGCATGTACACTTTAAAAACACGCTTGGCGCCCATATCTATTCCCCTAAACCCAAACGTCGCCCTATCACCAAGTTTGAGAAACGGGGGGAGCGACTCGGCCATGGCGTTTGGGACCTGATTTTTACTAACGAGAAATAAAATGATTTTTCCTTTATTTGTTATTATGACGCTACTTGAGATTTATGTACTAGTTTCAGTTGGCGAATCCATTGGCGGACTATCAACCATTCTATTAGTTATTATTACTGCACTAATTGGCTCAACTTTGCTAAAACAACAAGGCTGGTCAACAATGGCCAAAGCACAGAATGCAATGGCTAATGGCCAAACACCAGCATTTGAGATGTTAGAGGGCTTAGTTATCTTAATCTCTGGCGTTCTTTTACTAACCCCTGGATTTATTACTGACGCAATCGGACTCTTAGGGCTGATGCCTTTTTCAAGAGTGTATTTTATTGATCACATTTTAAGTAAAAATACTGAGAAATTATTTTCTAAAAAGGATTCGGTTTTTATACATAAGTCTAATCCTGTCAAAAAGAAAAATAGTGATAAAAATGATACGATTGATGGTGAATTTTGGGAAGATTAACAACTCTTACTGAATGGCTTTCTTGGCAAGAAAGCCTACATGGCCAAGAAATTGATTTGGGCTTAACACGTATTCAAAGCGTCTACCTAAAGCTATTTCCGAAAGGCGTACCTTTTACAACGATTACCGTTGCGGGCACTAATGGCAAAGGTTCCACTATCGCTTTTATTGAGAGTATTTATCAACAAACTCACTATTCAGTCGCTAAATTCACCTCTCCACATATTCTAAATTACAATGAACGCTTTGTTATTAATGCATTGCAAGCTACTGATAGTCAAATTTGTACGGCATTCGAACAAATAGAGCAAGTTCGTGGCAACACCTCTCTTACTTATTTTGAATTTTCAACTTTAGCTGCTCTACTTATCTTTGCCGAACAAGAGGTCGATATTGCTATTTTAGAAATTGGCCTAGGCGGACGATTAGATTCTGTCAATGTTGTGGATACAGATATTGCGGTAATTACCAATATTGCTATTGATCACGTTGATTATTTAGGTGATACACGTGAGCTCATTGGCTATGAAAAAGCGGGCATTATGCGTGCTAATACACCCTGTATTTGTGGTGATCTGAATTCGCCACTATCTCTGCATGAATATGCTAAGAAAATTGGTGCTGAACTTGAGTTCATATCAGAGCCCTATACAGGTGCATTAACCTTAAAAGGTATGCATCAACAATACAATGCAGCGTTAGCACACTTATGCATTAAAAAACTTAATCAGAAATTTCCAATTAAAGAAAAGCTGGTTTCTCAGGGGCTCAAGAAGGCACAATTAGCGGGTCGCTTTCAAACAAAAAATATCAATGACAAACAGTTTATTTTTGACGTAGCTCACAATGAAGCTGCTGTAGAAGCCCTAGCCAAAGAATTAACCAAAAATAACCAACCCACTTTAGCTGTCTTTTCAGCCTTAAAAGATAAAAATATCTCATTAATGATTAAGGCCATTTCTCCAATCATCGGCCAATGGTTAATAGCGCCCCTAACTGTTGCGCGAGCAACAGATATTAATGACTTGGTTGACCAATTTAGCCTTACGGAGACCGTTAGTGCGTTTGACAATGTAAATCTAGCCATGGACAACGCCCTAAAACAACGCTCATATCAGCGTATTGTGGTCTTCGGATCATTCCATGTAGTCGCCGATGCATTAAAATCGTTTAAGTGATGTTTGAAGAAAAATTCTTGTAAAATTAGCGCATACAACAAAACGCTCTTTGGAGAGAAACAATGAATAAGTTTTTTGAGGACGTCTGGAACATGATTGGATCGCTGGTCTGGTCTGACTGGATCACCGTCATTATCTTAGTCGCATTCTTGGTATTAGGCTTTAAACGTGGCATGGCCAAAGAGTTGATTAACTTCAGCTTTTTGTTGCTGGCAATTATTATTGCATGGATGCTTTATCAGCCCTTGGCAACCAGTAGTGCCATTACCTGGATGTTGTTATCGCATCAATCACACATGGCTATTGCTTTTGGTACTATCTTTATTGGCACGCTACTTTTTAAAAAAGCAATCTACAGGCTTACCCAAGCGTCATCAGGCGTCAACAATCCATGCACCTTAAACAAAATTTTTGCTTATTTAGTATTTTTCTTAGTGGCAATCGCGCTAAGTTGGCATTATCTCGATATTATTGCCAATCTGGGCTTAATGGAAATTGTAGTCACTGACACATCTGTTCGCATTGGCTTGTCATTTGTGATTACGCTTGCCATTATTATTGGGGTATGTTCGAGTATTTCCAACATGCTGAATATTTCTATTGACAATTCAAAGCCTTGTTTCTTATCTGGATTTTTTACTAAAATTCTCAACGTTCTACACATACTTGATGAAAAGCTCAATGCCAGAAACATTAATAGCAAGAGAAACAACTTTGGTGGTTTGCTAGTTGGACTAATTAAAGGCAGTCTGGCAATTTTAATCATGGTGCTAGTATTTCAAAGTATCGATAGCATTTCGCAACAATACTATTGGATCGAAGCAAATGGTGCATTAAGCACCTTCCAAGATATGGCATCAGATATCAAACCAGCCCTATCAGAACATTTATTATTTATCGAAAACAAATAAGGAAAACTTTATGTGCGGCATTGTTGGCATTCTATCCACTACAAAAAAAGACACAGCTGTCTCTATCTATGACGCTTTAACCATTTTGCAGCATCGGGGTCAGGACGCTGCAGGCATTGTTACGTCACACAAGGGTCGCTTCTATATGCGAAAATCAAATGGCTTAGTGAAAAATGTTTTTAAAACTAAGCATATGACTAAATTATTGGGAGATATGGGTATTGGGCATGTACGCTACCCTACTGCAGGAACATCAAGCGGTGCTGAAGCACAACCGCTTTATGTGAATTCCCCTTATGGAATTGCATTTGCTCATAATGGCAATCTAACCAATACCAAAGAATTGGCTCAAGAATTATTTGAACAGGATTTACGCCATATTAACACCAATTCAGATTCTGAAATTTTATTAAACGTTTTTGCGAGCGAACTGGCAAAGTTACAGAAGCAGCGCATTAACGAACAAGATATTTTTGACTCAGTTAAGCAAGTGCATAAACGTGTTCGTGGCGCTTATGCCACTATCGGTATGATTCCAGGTTACGGTATTTTTGGGTTTAGAGATCCTAATGGCATTCGCCCTCTAATTCTGGGAAAGCGTACTACCAATGACGGCACAAAATACATGCTTGCTTCAGAAAGCGTTGCTCTAACAGCTTTAGGTTATGAAATAACCCAAGATATTAAACCGGGTGAAGCTGTTGTCGTAGATCGTGAAGGTAATGTCTTTGTACAGCAATGTGCTGAAAAACCAAAGTACTCGCCTTGTATCTTTGAATTTGTCTATTTTGCTCGTCCTGATTCAGTTATTGATAACATTTCAGTTTACAAAACACGCCTGAGAATGGGTGAGCGGTTAGCGGCCAAAATTCATACAGAATGGAGCGATGAAAAAATTGACGTCGTGATTCCAATACCTGACACTTCTCGTGTTTCTGCCTTACAATTAGCGAACGAATTAGAGGTTAGGTACTCTGAGGGTTTAATCAAAAATCGTTATATTGCGCGCACATTTATTATGCCTGGACAAAAATTACGTAAAAAATCAGTACGCCAAAAGCTGAGTGCTATTGAGCTTGAATTCAAGGGGAAAAACGTTTTACTTGTGGATGACTCAATCGTCAGAGGAACAACTAGCGAGCAGATTGTTAAAATGGCTCGAGATGCAGGCGCCAAAAAAGTTTTTTTTGCTTCAGCTGCACCAGCTGTACGTCATCCTAATGTTTATGGCATTGACATGGCCAGCAATAAAGAATTTATTGCTCATAACAAAAGTACCGAAGAAGTTTGTCATGCTATTGGCGCAGACAAACTTATTTATCAAGATTTAGATGATCTAATTTGGTGTGTTCAACAAGGTAATAAAAATATAACTGAATTTGACTGCTCTTGTTTTAACGGTGAATACATTACTGGCGACATTACACAGCAATATTTAGATGATATTGAAACAATGAGAGCTGACTCTGCTAAAGAAAAGGGCAGCACCAACGAAAACTCTGATCTTATCAGTAATGATGTAGAATAACCCTATTTATTAATTTTAAATCTATGCAAGATCTAAATTTTGACACGAAGGCAATTCGAGAAGGTTATCGAACAACGGGAGAGCAAGAGCACTCGGAAGCTATTTTTCTGACTTCTAGCTTTACTTTTGATTCCGCAGAACAAGCGGCAAGTCGATTTTCCAAGGAAGAGCCTGGCAATATCTATGCGCGCTTTACCAATCCAACGGTAGATGCCTTTGAGAAAAAACTAGCCGCCCTAGAAGGTGCAGAAGCATGCGTTGCCACATCTTCAGGTATGGCGGCAATCTTTGCCACATTGATGGCCTTATTAAAATCAGGCGATCATATTGTTGCATCACGTAACATGTTTGGCACTTCAATTGTATTACTTAATACCATTATCTCAAAATTTGATATTTCTGTGAGTTTTGTTGACTTGTCGGATATTAGCGCTTGGGAAGCTGCCATTAATGACAATACCAAGCTTTTCTTACTGGAAACTCCATCTAACCCCTTGGGACAGGCAGTTGATCTTGTAGCACTTGGTAAAATTACAAAGGCTAATAACATTTTATTAGCTGTAGATAATTGCGTCTTAACACCTGCATTGCAAAAGCCGCTTGAATTAGGTGCCGACATAGTCATACATTCTGCCACAAAATACATAGATGGCCAAGGTCGCTGTCTTGCTGGCGCTGTACTGGGCACCGAAGAAATTATTGAGCATGTGCATGGATTTGTGCGCACTACTGGACCAAGCTTGAGTGCATTTAACGCATGGATTGTACTTAAAGGATTAGATACACTTAGTCTAAGAATGAAGGCTCATTCTGCCAATGCACTTAAATTAGCAACCTGGCTCGAACAACAAGAAAAAGTTAAACATGTGCATTATATAGGTCTTGAATCACATCCACATCATCAACTTGCCAAGCAACAACAGTCTGATTTTGGCGGAATTGTTTCTTTTGAGGTTGAGGGTGGTCGTAAAGCTGCATTTAACATTATCAATGCGACAGAAATATTTTCAATTACTGCAAATCTTGGTGACACAAAGTCAACTATTACTCACCCAGCTAGCACAACACATGGTCGCCTAACAGATGAAGAGAAACACAATTCTAACATCTCGGAAGGACTTATTAGAATTTCAGTTGGACTGGAAGATGTAGGCGACTTGATAGACGATATAAACAAAGGACTTTGATGTATAATTCTGTCAAAGATTGATACAAGGTAACCCTATGCAAAATTCATACTCATACGAAGAATTAATCCAATGTGGCAATGGCGAACTCTTTGGTCCAGGCAACGCGCAACTACCACAACCCCCAATGCTAATGTTCGATAGAATCACGCACATTTCAGATAAAGGTGGAGAGTATGACAAGGGTGAAATCATTGCCGAGCTAGATGTCAATCCGGACTTATGGTTCTTTGGCTGTCACTTTAACAACGATCCAGTTATGCCAGGTTGTTTAGGGCTTGACGCTATGTGGCAACTTATCGGCTTTCACTTAGGCTGGTTAGGCGGTCCTGGGCGCGGGCGTGCGTTAGGTGGTAGTATTAAATTTACTGGCCAAGTACTACCAAAAGCTAAAAAAGTTACCTACCGAATCAACCTAAAAAGAGTGATTGCACGAAAACTATACATGGGTATCGGAGACGCTACAATGGAAGTAGATGGAAAAGTTATTTATGAAGCCAAAGATTTAAAAGTTGGTCTTTTTACTGACACGAGTTCATTCTAATGAACAGAGTAGTTGTAACTGGAATGGGGATTGTTTCTAGCTTAGGCGTAAATTGCGACGAGGTTTTAGAATCTCTTAAAACAGGAAAATCTGGCATTAAATTTGATGAAAAGTATGCTGAACTAGGTCTTAGATCTCAGGTTTCTGGTCAAATAGCTGAAGTTGATTCAAGTGATGTTATTGATCGAAAAATGAAGCGTTTTATGGCTGATGCTGCAATATATAACGCCGTAGCGCTGGATCAAGCAATCAAACAATCAGGGCTTAACGAAGAGCAAGTATCTAATCCTCGAACTGGATTAATCATGGGCTCAGGTGGTGCTTCGAATCAGAATGTAGTAGAAGCTGCAGATATCTTGAGAGAGAAAGGCATCAAGCGTGTTGGTCCTTACCGCGTGCCACGTACAATGGGGTCAACAACTTCCGCTTGCCTATCAACCATGTTTAAGATCAAAGGTATCAATTATTCCATTAGCTCAGCTTGCTCTACCTCTGCTCACTGCATTGGTAATGCAATGGAGCAAATTCAAATGGGTAAGCAAGATGTGGTATTTGCCGGTGGTGGTGAAGAGTTGGATTGGTCGTTAACCATGTTGTTTGATGCCATGGGTGCACTTTCATCAAAATACAACGAAACACCTGAAAAGGCTTCAAGAGCTTACGATGCTGAACGCGATGGGTTTGTTATTTCTGGCGGTGGCGGTGCACTCGTACTTGAGTCACTTGAGCATGCAGAGGCTCGCGGTGCAACCATATTAGCTGAACTAACTGGTTATGGTGCCACTTCAGATGGCTTCGACATGGTTGCTCCTTCTGGTGAAGGTGCAAAACGTTGTATGGAATTAGCCATATCAACAGTTAATGGTCCGATTGATTACATTAATGCTCATGGCACTTCAACACCAGTAGGTGATGTCAAAGAACTGGGCGCTATTAAAGAAGTTTTTGGTGATAAAGTACCAAACGTTGGCTCAACTAAATCTTTATCTGGTCATGCTTTAGGCGCAGCTGGCGTTAATGAAGCTATCTATTCGCTGTTAATGCTGCAAAATAATTTTATGGCTGAATCAGTTAACATTACAGCTCTTGATGAGGCTGCTGAAGGTGTGCCAATTGTACGCTCAACAACCATTCAATCTGTTGACCGAGTCATGTCTAATAGCTTTGGCTTTGGTGGCACTAACGCTTGTTTAGTCTTTGAAACATACAAAAGTTAAACAATAAATTGGAACATTAAAAAAGGCCACTAATCATGTGGCCTTTTTTAATGTATGAAGCTCAGCTTACGGCCTTGTATCAATCTCTTGCTTTTCTTTCTCAGATGGCAACATGTCTTCCTTGGTAATGCCTAAAGCTAGAATCGTAGAGCTGGCAACATAGATTGAGGAATAGGTACCAATCACGACACCAATAAGCAAGGCTATCGCAAAACCATGAATAATCTCACCACCCAAAAAGAATAAAGCCAATAATACAAGTAGCGTTGTTAATGAAGTCATGATTGTTCTGGATAGGGTTTGATTTAATGCGCCATTAATGATCTTTTCCGGGTCTACATGTCTGGTAGATAAAAAATTCTCACGAATCCTGTCAAATACAACTATCGTATCATTCAATGAATAACCAATAACAGCTAAAATAGCCGCCAATACCGTTAAATCGAATTCAATTTGGAATAATGAAAAGAAACCGAGTGTAATAATAACATCATGAATCAAGGCCGCAATTGAGCCTAAAGCAAAACGATACTCAAATCTAAAAGCAACATAAATCAAAATACCGATCAACGCATACAGCATGGCTAATCCGCCATCGTTGGTTAACTCTTCACCAACCTTAGGACCAACAAACTCTACACGTCTAATATCGACATCATTACCCAATAAACGGATTATTTTAGTACTTAATTTGGCACTTGAAATAGTTTGAGGCTCTAAGCGGATCAAAATTTCGTTGGTTGAGCCAAAATATTGAACATTGGCTCGTTTGAAACCCGCTTCATCTAGTGTGGACCTGACCTCAGATAAATCAACACCTTGCTGATAACCCACTTCAATTAATGTGCCACCCGTAAAATCAATACCCAGCTTGAGTCCATTACTTGACAATGAGAAAACACTTAATGCAATTAGCATAGCTGACAATATGATTGCATAAGTGCGTTTACCAACAAAATCAATTGTTGGTATTTTTAAAGCTACCATACTCATATCGAGATCTCCTTTAATTTTTTACCACCATAAATTTTATTAATAATGGCACGTGAAACAATAATGGCGGTAAACATGGATGTAACAATACCAATTGATAAAGTAATGGCAAAACCCTTAATTGGACCTGTGCCAAAACTAAACAACACTAGTGCGGCTATGAGTGTTGTTATGTTTGCATCAGCAATAGTAAGTACTGCCTTGTCATAACCAGCAGAAATTGCTTTTTGAATATTGCTATTTGTACCCAACTCTTCTTTGATTCTTTCAAAAATAAGCACATTAGCATCAACTGCCATACCAACGGTCAATACAATGCCTGCAATACCTGGCAAGGTTAGGGTTGCCTGTAATAATGATAAAACTGCGACAATCATGATCAAATTAAGCGTTAATGCTATATTGGCCACCATTCCAAATATACGATAACGCATTGCCATAAATAAGAGTACTAAGATAAATCCAATCACAACACTCATTACACCCTTAGCAATATTATCTGCACCCAAACTTGGACCAATGGTACGCTCTTCAATAATCTCAATCGGTGCGGAAAGAGAACCTGCTCTTAATAGTAAAGACAAGTTTCTAGCTTCTCGAGCGCTATCGATACCTGTAATTTGAAATCTTGATGAAAAGGTTCCTTGAATGGTTGCCGCATTAATAACGTCTTGTGTAGTTGAGCGCTTCTTAACTAACTTACCGTCTTCCAACACCGTTTCAACCTTGTTTTCAATAAAGACAACCGCCATACGGTGGTGAATATATTTTTTGGTTGTATCAAGCATGGCTCTGCCACCAGCGCTATCCAAGGTAATATTAACCATGGGTGTTGCATTTTCCGAATCCACGCCAGATGCCGCACCTGTAATGTTCTCGCCTGTTGCAATAACACGCGTCTTTAATAAAAGCGCACGGCCATCTCTAAAATAATAGAGTTTAGATCCAATAGGTGTTTTTCCAGATTGGATTGCAGTTTGAGGATCATTTTTTTCATCAACTAAACGGAATTCCAGTGTGGCAACCGCACCTAAAATTTCTTTTGCACGTGCCGTATCTTGCACACCTGGCAATTGAACCACAATCCGCTCTAAACCTTGCTGTTGAATAATAGGTTCAGCAACGCCTAACTCGTTAACACGATTACGCAAAGTAGTGATATTTTGCTTTAATGCATTACTTTTTGCTTCTGCCTGGGCACTATCACTAATGCCAATACTCACTTGTAAAGGATTATTAGATTGTACTTCTAGAATAACCAAATCAGTCAATTCAGATTGAATTAATTTCAGACCATTGACTTTTGAATCATCTGTTTTGAATAAAACAACAATATGTCCATCTTGAATTTCAACACGCTTGTAGAGACGCTCCTTTCTCAGTAGTGTGCGTAACTCATTGTATGATTTGTTAAGCGACATGTTGACTACCGCATGCATATCAACTTCTAACAAGAAATGCACGCCACCTCGAAGATCCAGACCTAATGACATTGCTTTACCACCAAGGTCTGCCAACCACGTTGGAATAGATGGCGCTAAGTTTAATGCAGTAACATAATTACGGCCCAAATCTTGCTTAAGAGCCTCTTTGGCGCTTAACTGGGATTTGTTATCATTAAATCTAGCTAGAATTCGGCGCCCTGTTAGCTCGACTGACTTATAGTCAATTGATTGATCATCCAAAGTTTTTTTAACTTTAGCTAAATCAGTTTGAGTGATCGCAGCATCACCGTTGGCTGATACTTGTACGGCTAAATCTGACCCAAAAACATTTGGCAAAGCATATATAACTGAAAGCAATAAGAAAAATGCAATAAGCGTATTTTTAAGTGCAGAAAACTGATTCATAACAAGCTCTTATTGATTAAATTGAAGCACTACCTTTTGGTAATTTTTGATTGATACCTTGCTTTTGCACCTTAACAATAACACCTTGAGCAATCTGTAAAGTAGCAAAAGATTCATCAACGGAATTAACCATTCCAACAACACCGCCATTGGTAACCACCTCGTCACCTTTTTTAAGTGCTGCTAATAATGTTTTATGCTCTTTCGCACGCTTTTGTTGTGGCCTGATGAGTAAAAAATACATCAAGATAAACATAATAATTAAAAACGGCAGTCCGCCTAGTGGATTGCCAGCACTCGCAGTAGAGCCTTCTGCAAATGCAGGGCTAATAATTAAATCTAGTAAATTCATATCTATCTCCTTTTTTTATTATTGGGTAAGGGTGCTTAATCCACCCATGTAGTTTTGTAACACACTCGGGATCTTAATACTGCCATCAGCCTGCTGATAATTTTCCAGCACAGCTACCAACGTTCTACCAACAGCAAGACCAGAACCATTTAAGGTATGTAGTAATTCCGGCTTATTGGTGTCTTTATTCTTATATCTAAGTTGCAAACGTCTCGCTTGAAAATCCTCAAAACAAGAGCAAGAAGAGATCTCTCTATAGGCGCTTTGACCAGGGAGCCACACTTCCAAATCATAAGTTTTAGCGGCAGAAAAACCCAAATCACCTGCACATAAATTTACTTTTCTATAAGGCAACTCCAACGCTTGCAAGATACCCTCAGCATGGTTTGTTAATTCTTCCAATGTACGGTAAGAATCTTTTGCCTTAACAACTTGAACCAACTCAACTTTCTCAAATTGATGTTGGCGAATTAAACCGCGGGTATCACGGCCATAAGCGCCCGCTTCAGATCTAAAACTTGGCGTATGACCAACAAACTTAAGTGGCAAATCTTTCTCATTTACCATGGTGTTGCGCATCATATTGGTAATTGGCACCTCGCCAGTAGGGATTAAATAAAGTGTTTTAGCTTCACCTTCTTCACCGTGTAAATGGGTTTTAAACAAATCAGCTTCAAACTTAGGTAGTTGCCCAGTACCCATTAACGATTCACTGTTAACCAAATAAGGGACGTAAGCCTCAGTATAGCCATTAACTTCACTATGTTGATCCAGCATAAATTGTGTAAGCGCACGATGCAGACGAGCAATTTTTCCGGTCATCACTGAGAAACGAGCGCCAGAAATCTTAGCCGCTGTTTCAAAGTCAAGACCATGCAACTCACCCAAATCAACATGATCTTTAACCTCAAAATCATAATCTTTTGGCTTACCCCAAATAGACACCTCAACATTGTCATCTTCAGAATCACCTTCAGGTACGGAATCATGTGGAATGTTAGGCATTGATAACGCGATTTCATCAATTTTAGATTGAATGGCTTGCAATTCAGTTTTAGCAGTATCTAAATCATCGCCTAAATTTGCAACTGCTGCAAGTAAAGGCTTGATATCTTCACCAGCAGCCTTAGCTTTTCCAATTGCCTTGGATTGAGTGTTTCGTAGATTTTGCAGTTCTTGTGCTTTAACCTGATTATTTTTACGACTATTTTCTAAATCATTTAGTGTCTTGATATCAAAAGAAAAATTTCGTTTTTGAAGTGCCTTGGCTACCGCCTCTACATCATTTCTTAGTTGCTTTTTACTGAGCATTGCTATATAATAGTTTCCTTATATTAATTTGAGCCTCTTGTTTAATTTAGGGCTTCAAATAAAACTTATTCTGGAAATTATACTATGTTTAACTCATTTTCGTCCGCTGATGCGTGCAAACTATTAGCCAATGGCGCACAACTTGTCGATGTTCGAACATCTGCAGAATTTGCACGTGGCGCACTCCCAAATGCCATTAATTTACCACTTCAAGGCATAATGAATGCAGCCAACGTTATTGAGAAGGATAAAGCAATAGTATTGTATTGCTTAAGTGGAGCCCGATCTGCTACTGCAAAAAATTATCTAATTCAAATGGGTTTTGAAGAAGTGCACGATTTAGGCTCGTTTAAAAATTATAACTGCGAATAGTTTCCTTTTTAATTACAAGCAATTAAACTTCTAATGCTTGTTAAAATTCTTATTAAATAATACAAATTGATTAAGAATGAGAGTTAAGAGCACCTGGCACAAAACCCAAGTTAAAACCATTGAAGATATTGCTGGCGCATTGGCATTTAATTCATGGCGCATTACAAAAAATCAACTGGAAGATTTGATTAACGAGGCCTTCGTTATTGAAAAAGATCAAGTGTTTAATGTCATTCAAGAATACATGTGCTACCTCATACAATGCGTAGATAGACTCACCTATGATATTCTTGATAACAATAAACGCCAAGAATTAATTGTTGCACTTGCCAAGCAATCAGCAGATTATTATCATGAAAACAAAGAGGAGCGCATAGGTCCTGGTGACCATTGGCAGGAATTTATTCAAACGTACAATTCACGAACACAAGATTACAGTGATTATCAGTTTAAAGATGGCGAGCCAAATTACCTGTTTATGCGTTATTTTGCAGAGAAAATTCAGAAAGCAATGACTGCCGCAGATGAGAAGTGGATTGTACAACAAATGTGTGAAATACAAGCTCCAAAGGCTTTTAAAGCTATTAATAAAAGCGTTCAACAACTAGTTTCTGTTGATCAAATAGTATCCAATGAAGAAAAGATAGATCGTAAGATTAATAAAACTCCACGTTCTAAACGTAAGAGTACGCGACAAGACTCGCCATATCGGAACACTTCTTCAAGTGATCATATCAGCTAGCTTGCAATCCAGCGCTTAGCCCATAAATTAAGTTTATATTAATAGAATAAACTGGAGAATAAGATGATTGTTATGTGTAATAGTTGTGGAGGGCTTAATAATGTTCCTGAAACAAAATTAGCCAATAGCCCAATTTGTGGAAAATGTAAAGATAAGTTATATACAGGCAACCCAATTAGCATGACAGGTGCTCAACTTACCCGTGCAATTGAGAAAACAAATGAACTATTAGTAGTAGATTTTTGGGCAACTTGGTGTGGTCCATGCCAACAGTTTGCACCCACTTTTAAAAAAGTGGCTAGTCAAATAGAACCTAAGGCACGTTTTATTAAAATTGAAACAGAAGCTGAACAAACTATTTCTGCCAAATACAACATTCGTTCTATCCCGACCCTGGCAATTTTTAAAAATGGACAAGAAATTGATAGGATATCAGGCGCTCTAAGTGCGCCGGATTTTATCAACTGGGTTAATCAACATATATAGGCAATATACTCAGCTTTGTAAGGCGGTAACAGTCTTGCTTGTTACAAGAATCCAATAGAAGCCTTTCGGGTATTATGTAGTCTCTAAAATTTCCAAATTATTATGGATATTGTTACACAGGCGTTATTAGGATCAGCAGTTGCACAACTTGGTGCAAAAAAGCATGAAATAAAAATTGCTACATTTATCGGCTGTATAGCTGGAATTCTAGCTGATGCTGATATATTAATTCAATCTACTAGTGATCCATTACTATTTCTAGATTATCACCGACACTTTACTCATGCAATTGCCTTTATACCTATTGGCTCACTGATTACTGCATTATTGTGTTGGCCATTTGTCAGTAAAAATATAAAATTTACACGTTTATATTTTTTTGCATTGTTGGGATATCTATTAAGCGGGATCTTGGATGCTTTCACTGGATATGGCACTCATCTATTTTTACCATTCTCAGATATACGGGTTGCTGGAAATCTAATTTCCGTTATCGATCCTATATTTACACTATCCTTATTAATTGGTGTTATAGGCAATTTAAAATATAAATCCAAGAGAATTGTAATTACTAGCTTGTTTTTTTGTGCCGCTTACTTAGCCACAACCTATGTACAGCAAGGTCGTGCAACTGACATACAATCTGGTCTCGCCAATAAACGTGGTCATGTCATTGAGAAATCTATTATTAAGCCAACCTTAGCCAATATCGTATTATGGCGCTCAATCTATCTTTATCAAGGCAACTACTATATCGATGCAATTCGAGTGGGATTATCCAATGATAGAATCTACCAAGGAGAAACAGTTAAAAGTGTTAGACCAAAAATTAATTTTTCATTTGTAGACAATGAGAGTCAGCTATATAAGGACATTATGCGCTTTCAGTCTTTTTCTAATAACTATATCGCTATGGATCCTCGCGATCAAACAATATTAGGCGATATCAGATATTCGATACTTCCAAATAGTGCCAAGCCATTATGGGGTATTAAAATCAATCCTAACAAAGCAGATGAACACACAGCTTATTTAACAATGCGAAAACATAATGAAAAATTACGCCAGCAATATATTACTATGGTTTTAGGGGGTGATATTAATCAATAATCTGGTCTAAATCAACTGATTTAGAAATTCTTGAAATTTGCTAAATTTTCTAAAAAAAGGGGAGTAATTCCTCATTTATTAGTGAAATATCTTTAAAAACACAGGTATTGCAATTAACATTAAAACAGCTAATGCTAATGACTCAATTACACCATATATTTAATTTTTAAATTTACGCTTAAATCCTTTTTAAAAATAACAATAAGCATATGCCATAGAAATATCTTACACACTACGAATATAAAGTAATGATACTAAACAAGGATTTATTATAAGCTAATAATTATTTTTTTAATTTTATAACCAAAAAAAAACCCCCAGCATCAATCGATGTCTGGGGGTTTTTAGAATTAAAGCCTAGCAATGTCCTACTCTCACATGGGGAGACCCCACACTACCATCGGCGCTAAGTGGTTTCACTACTGAGTTCGGAATGGGATCAGGTGGGTCACACTTGCTATTGTCACTAAGCAAACTGGTTGTTTAAGCGGTAATGGTATTTACAGCTTAAACGAATTTAAAAGTTTTTATACCGTGATTACAATTGTAATCATTGATACAACAATTAATACATGTTGTTTAAGTTTGTCACTGTACTTCAGTGTATTGCATGACACATCAACACAAAAACTATGGATTGAATAAGTTAATATCCAAATAATTTGGGTGTTATATGGTCAAGCCTCACGATCAATTAGTATACGTTAGCTTCAAGTATCACTACTCTTCCACACCGTACCTATCAACCTCGTAGTCTTCGAGGGATCTTTAGGATAGTTAAACTATCAGGGAGACCTAATCTTGGGAGGGGCTTCCCGCTTAGATGCTTTCAGCGGTTATCCTTTCCAAACATAGCTACTCGGCAATGCGACTGGCGTCACAACCGAAACACCAGAGGTGTGTCCATTCCGGTCCTCTCGTACTAAGAACAGCTTCCCTCAAGTCTCCAACGCCCACGGTAGATAGGGACCGAACTGTCTCACGACGTTC
>NZ_JAQWSS010000096.1 GCF_029243085.1 Candidatus Thioglobus sp.
GAGCGAGATTCATCTGCAGCATTATCAAGTGCATAATCTGTTGTTGAAAGGGTTAACTTAGGGGTTAACGAGTAAGCGTTAGTGGTAATAGCGCGACTAAAGTTAGCCTGTGCATGAGTTCGTACACCTGTAGCGGCATTAGTTTTATGTTTGAATTTAGTACTGACTAATGACAAATCCATTTGACGATTATCTAAACCAGTAAAACTTTTGGTAATAGATAATTCTGGCGCTCTTGTGTATTCAGCAGTGCCATTATTAATTAATTGTTCATTCTCAGCAAAAAATGCCATACTTAAATTTTGCTCTGAATCCTCAAAGTTTAAATCAATATGAGAGTTTAAAGCTGATATTGAAGTATTTGCATGAGCAATATCTTTAAAATAATCTTGATCAGAAACACGCTTGGTAGTAATGTTTAAATCTGTTTTATCATTCAGTGCCAAGTCAATCGTTGAGTTCAACAACCAGCGCTTATTCTTGGTGATTTTATCTTCATTTAAATAATGCCCTTCAATCTCAAAACGCCCCTGATCTAAATACTTATTGCCAGCAATCAATTGGCGGTACTTACCTTCAACAACACTGCCACGACTAGAGAGTTGGTTCAGAGTTAATAAGAAATCTCGATCTGGCGCAATGTTAAAGTAATAAGGAATTTTAACCTGATAGTCATTATTTTCATGCATGGCAAAAGCCGGCGCTAAAAAGCCTGAGCCTCGCCCTTCAAGTACCCATTCGTGGTAAGGTGCATAAAGTACAGGAACACCTAAAAACTCCACCACTACATCTCTAGCAGTACCGCGATTTGTCTTAGAATTAAGCGTTATTTGATCAGCTTTCATTTGCCAATCGGTATTTCCTAGAGGACATAATGTGTAACTGACTGAATCAAAAACTTGGCTTGTACCGTTATTAACAACCTGATTCGCCTGACCATTCATTTTGCTATTTGGATAATGGAACTTCACTTGATCCAAGGTAATGTGATTATTATCACCTTGTTTTTTAACCACAGCATGATCGCCAACAAACATTAATTCATTATCTTGATACTTGACATGACCTTTAGCGCTTGAGGTTTTGTCCGTTTTTTTAATTTGAACTTCATCAGCAGCTAGGTAATAAGCGCTAGAATTCAGAGATACATCGCCAGTTAACAAATAAACATCACTTTTGGTGATTTCACTACGATCAGCTAAAACATCTAAGCTTTCGTCATTAGACAAAGTTTGTTTTGGAAAGAGTAATTGGTTATCCTTACAATTTACTGCGTAACCTTGAGCGCTAACAGCACCTGAAAATAAAATAAATGAACAAAGAGCAAGAGACTTTTTCATATCGCAAATAGTATTTTTCAAATACATTTATTTTAACACCATATAAATGACAAATAGCTCGCATATATTAGTTACATAACGATGTATTTATTTGGGTAAAATAACTCAGGTTTTTAATAATAAATGGAAGCATATAGATGGCCTGGAACGATAACAACAATCAAAATCCGTGGGGTGGTGACAATCAAACGCCACCAGAGTTAGATGAAGTGATAAAAGATTTTAAAAATAAATTCAATGGAGCTTTTGGATCGAACAAATCTGGCAAGTCTTCAACACCTTCGGCACCTCAAGGTAGTGTTAAATTTATTGCTATTGTTGCCGTATTGGTCTGGATGCTTTCGGGTATTTATATTATTGATCCAGCTGAAAAAGGTATTGTGCTACGCTTTGGCGCTTTCCAAGAAGAAACCTCTCAAGGACCTCATTGGCACCTACCATTCCCAATTGAAACGGTTAATAGGATTAATGTTGAGCAAATTAGAACGGCTGAGATCGGATATCGCAACGTTGTTAAAGGTAGTCGTCGTTTTGGCGGCAATGTTTCTTCAGAGTCACTCATGCTTACCAAAGACGAAAACATGATTGATGCAAAGTTCGCAGTTCAATACAAAGTTAACGATGCGCAAGCTTATTTATTTAATGTTGCTAATCCAGATACAACACTTCGTCATGTGTCTGAAAGTGCCATTCGTCAAATGGTTGGTCGTAACACCATGGATTTCATCTTAACTGAAGGTCGTGTAAGTATTGCTGATGACATTAAGGAAAGATCTCAAGAATTATTAGACTTGTATAAAACAGGCCTATATATAACAACCGTTAATATGCAAGATGCACAACCACCTGAGCAGGTTCAAGCATCATTTTCTGATGCCGTAAAAGCTCGTGAAGATAAGCAGCGTTTAATTAATGAGGCGCAAACTTATGCAAACGATATTTTGCCTAAATCACGTGGTCTTGCTGCACGTTTGCTCGAAGAATCAAGAGCTTATAAATCAGAGGTGGTTTCTAAGTCTGAAGGTGAATCATCAAGATTTAAACAAATCTTGGCGGAATATGAGAAAGCGCCAGCTGTTACTAAGGAGCGTTTATACCGTGAAACTATGGAGAGTGTGTTAGCCTCTACTAGTAAAGTAGTAGTTGATTCTAAAGCCAATTCAATGATGTATCTACCGATTGATAAGCTTATTAATGCCAAGCAGTCAAACACACAGATTACTATTCAGGAATCTCAACAACAAGTAGAAAACCCGAACAATGTTAGAAATGTTTTTCGTAACAGAGGAGTAAGATAATGAAAAAGATGGGATTAATCATTATTGCTGTAGCATTTTTTGTACTAAGCTCAGCACTTTATACTGTCAATGAAACACAAACTGCGATTAAGTTACGTTTAGGTGAAATTGTTAGTGTTGATAAAGAACCAGGTCTTAAATTTAAAATGCCATTCGTAAATAACGTGGTTAAGTTTGATGATCGTGTACAAACCTTAGATGCGCCATCAGAGCGATTCTTAACAGGCGAGAAGAAAAACGTAATTGTTGATTCATACGTAAAGTGGCGTATTAACAATGCAGAGCAATTTTATAAATCAACAGGTGGTAATTTGGCGCGTACTAGCAACCGTCTTGCTCAAATTATTAAAACAGGTCTTAAAAGTGAATTTTCAAAACGTACTATTGCTGACGTAGTATCAGGCGAGCGTAGTGAGATTATGGCCAATATTGTTAAGCTAGCTAAAAAAGATATTAGCGAGTTTGGTATTGAGATTGTTGATGTGCGTATCAAGCGTATCGATCTTTCTCAAGAGGTGTCAGATTCAGTTTATGCTCGTATGCAAGCAGAGCGTCATCGTGTAGCTAAAGATTTTAGATCGAAGGGTGCAGAAGAAGCTGAAATTATTCGCGCTGCTGCTGACAAAGAAAGAACAATTATCTTAGCTGATGCGTATCGTGACTCTGAAATCATTCGAGGTGAAGGAGATGCGATGTCTGCTAGTAATTATGCACAAGCCTATAGTTTAAATACTGATTTCTACTCTTTCTACCGCTCACTAGAATCATATAAAAAATCATTTGCAAATCAAAGTGATGTACTAGTGTTAAATCCTAATACAGAGTTTTTCCGTCACTTTAATCCAGAAGTTAAATAAATATATATGAATACATGGCAACTACCTGAAGGGATTGATGAGCTAACAGGCAATCAGGCATTAAAGTTTGAGATGCTACGTCGAGCACTGATTGATTTATATACAGACAAAGGTTTTGGTTTGGTTGTTCCGCCGATGGTGGAGCATGTAGATTCGTTATTACTAACCAGTGATTCTGTTAATGAAAAAACATTTAAATTTTTAGATCCTGCTAGTGGAAAAATGTTGGGTGTACATGCTGATATCACCCCGCAGATTGCTCGAATTGATGCAAAGCGTGCCAATAACAACATTGAAAAATATTGTTATATTAATGCCATCTTACAAACGAGTGCAGATGACTTTTATGATTCTCGCTCGCCTATTCAGGCAGGGGCAGAGTTATATGGATCTGAGAATACCTCAGCGGATGTTGAAGTCATTGAGTTAATGCGAGAAAGTTTAGCGTTATTATCAATCGAAAATATTGTTATTAGCATAGGTAATGTAGCTATCTTTGACGCACTAGTTCAACAGGAAGATTTAGATGCTGTGCAAGCAACAGAATTGCGTCATATATTTGCCCATAGATCTAATCCAGATTTATCAGTATTTATTGATAACAATTCTCTAATCAATGCCTCTTTGTTTAGTGCGCTAATGAAGTTAGAGGGCAATAGTGCAACACTTGAGCAAGCCATGGAATTGTTTGTAGAATTTCCAGAAGCTTGTATTGCTATTAAAGATTTGCAAGATATTGATCAACAACTTCAAGAAAAGGGTATTCAAGCTATCTATGATTTGGCAGAATTACAAACCTATGAATATCACACCGGCGTGGTATTTTCAGCTTATAACGAAGATTACTCTAAGGCTTTAGCTCAAGGTGGTCGTTATAACGGTATTGGTGAGTCTTTTGGACAATCAAGAGCAGCCACAGGATTTTCATTTGATTTGAAATTTTTATCTCAATCAAAATAATCATTATTAACAACGAATTAATTAGTTAGGAATTAGCATGTCAAAAAATGTAGTAATCATTGGTACACAATGGGGTGATGAAGGAAAAGGTAAAATTGTAGACTTGATTACAGATAAAGTATCAAGTGTGGTTCGTTTTCAAGGTGGACACAATGCAGGGCACACATTGGTAATTGATGGTCAAAAAACAGTACTACATTTGATCCCTTCTGGTATTTTGCGTGATGATGTTGAGTGTTTAATTGGACACGGTGTTGTGTTATCAATGTCAGCTCTAATTAAAGAACTTGGTGAATTAAACGAAGCAGGCGTTGATGCGAAGTCACGTCTAAAGATTGCCCCAGGGTGTCCATTAATTATGCCGTATCACGTTGCCTTGGATAATGCACGTGAAGCTAAACGTGGAAAAGCTGCCATTGGCACAACAGGCAACGGCATTGGCCCTGCTTATGAAGATAAAGTTGCACGTCGTGGACTTCGCGTTGGCGACTTGTTAGATCTTGATGCATTTGCAGATAAGTTAAAAGAAGTAATGGAATATCATAACTTTGCATTAACAAGTTATTACAATGCACCGGCATTAGATTTTGACACAGTATTAGCGGAAGCTAAAGAACAGGCTAAGATAGTCATTCCAATGATTACCGATGTTACTGAGCAGATACATCAGCATATTGCCAACAACGAGAATATTTTATTTGAAGGTGCACAAGGTGCTCTTTTAGATATTGACCAAGGTACTTATCCATTTGTGACTTCATCAAACACAACTTCGGGCGGTGCAGTAACTGGCTCTGGTGTCGGTGTAACTGATATTGACTATGTATGCGGCATTGTGAAAGCTTATACAACACGCGTAGGTGGCGGACCATTTCCAACAGAGTTGGTTTATGATGTTGCAATAGACGAAGGAGATGCAATTGGCAAGGTATTAGGTACCGTTGGCCACGAATTTGGCGCAACGACAGGACGTCAACGTCGATGTGGTTGGCTAGATATGGTTACACTTAACCGCTCTCTTAAGCTTAATGCGGTAACAGGTATTTGTCTAACAAAATTAGATGTACTTGATTCCTTAGACAGTATTAAAATTTGTATTGGTTACGAACTCAATGGAGCCACTACAACAACGCCGCCATACGATGCACAAGGTTATGCAGATGCACAGCCAGTCTATATTGAAATGCCAGGTTGGAATACATCAACTATTGGCACAGATTCATTTGACTCATTGCCGATAGAAGCACAAAACTATATTCGTAAAATTGAAGAGCTTTCAAGTTTGCCAGTAGATATTTTATCAACCGGACCAGATCGCAATGAAACACTGATCCTCAACAACCCATTTGACGAGTAAATATATGAGTGATCCACACCAAAAAAGAGAAGCTAAAAAATACGAAAATCCAATCCCGTCAAGGGAGCATATTCTCTCTTTTTTTAAAAAGAAGCCGTTATCAAAATACGACTTATTTGATTTGTTAGAGGTTGAAGGAAAGCAGAAAAAACCCCTAACACACCGCTTAAAAGCAATGGTTCGTGATGAACAATTAGATTACAACAAGGATGGAGATTTTGTTATTTTTGACCCAGAAGCGGGTATTAAAATTGGTACGGTTGTTGCCAATCCCAAGGGGTTTGGTTTTCTTAAACTAGAAGAGGGTGGCAAAGATTTACGTCTTAATTCAAGACAGATGCAACTAGTGTTTCATGGTGATAAGGTTAAAGCTCGCTTGATTAGTAAGCGTGGCGATGCCAAGATAGTTGAGGTATTAGAAAGTGTTAAAAGTGTTGTTGCTCGTCTACATCTTAATGAAGATGGTACTGCTTATGCAGTGGTTGATGACAAACGCATTCGTAACAATATTAACATTCCAAATATCAGTCAGGACAATACCAACGAGCAAATAGTTGTTGTTGAAATCACTAAATCGCCAAGCTTTAAATCATTAGCAGAAGGAAGAATTGTTCATATTCTAGGTTCATACATGGATGAAGGTGTAGAAACAGATGCCGCGTTATACCGTAACGGCATTCCAGTTGATTTTTCAGAAGCAGCAATAGCACAAACAGCAAAAATTCCGACAGAAGTTACCTCTCAAGATAAAGCAGGTCGCGTTGATATTACCGATATGAAATTGGTAACGATTGACGGTGAAGATTCAAAGGACTTTGATGATGCAGTGTTTGCAGAATCAACAAATAATGGTTGGAAATTGGTAGTTGCCATTGCTGACGTATCTTATTACGTTGAAGAAGGTACAGCACTTGATCACGATGCAATTGAGCGAGGTAATTCAGTCTATTTCCCACGACGCGTAGTACCAATGTTGCCTGAAGCTTTATCAAATGGCCTATGTTCAATTAACCCTAATGTAGAACGCTTATGCATGACGTGTGAAATGAATATTGATGCAGCTGGTAATTTACTTGATTACAAATTCTATCCAGCAGTTATGTTTTCACATGCAAGACTAACTTACACTAAAGTGAGTCAAATCTTGGAGCACGATGATCAGGCGTTAAAAACTGAATATACATCAGTCTTAGAGAATTTAAACGATTTGTACGATCTATATAAAGTTTTAAAAGATGCCAGAACTAAACGTGGCGTTATGGACTTTGATCGTATTGAATCGCAGATTTTATTTAACGACAACGGCAAAATTGACAATATCATCGCTCGTTCAAGAAATGACGCGCATAAATTAATCGAAGAATGCATGCTAATGGCTAATCAAGCAACAGCAAAATTCTTAGGTGAAAACAAAGAAGACTTCCTATATAGAATTCATCCAAAACCAACAGCTGAAAAAGTAGAAGTGACTCGTCAATTCTTGACAGCAGTTGGCTTGACACTTGAAGGTGGCGATCAACCAGATTCAAAACATTTTGCCAAAGTGCTTGAAGATGCCAAAGGTCGAGATGATGAAAATATCATTAAAACTGTCGTGCTTCGCACTATGAAGCAGGCCGTTTACACTCCGGCAAATGAAGGCCACTTTGGCTTAGCATTTGATGATTACACGCACTTTACTTCTCCAATTAGAAGATATCCGGATTTATTAGTGCATCGTGCTATTAATCGCGTGCTAAACAAGAAAAAGCCTTCATTTATGGGCAAGCTAGTCAATAAAGTCATGGGTAATAAGAAGAAAGAGCCTTCTAAAAAGATGATTGAGTTAGGTGTTAATCTGTCTGTCACTGAACGTCGTGCTGATGATGCCTCTCGTGATGTGGAGCAATGGCTAAAATGCGAATACATGCGCGATAAAATTGGCGAAACATTTAACGGCGTTATTTCGGGTGTTGCAGGTTTTGGAATCTTTATCGAATTAACCGAGGTGTTTGTCGAAGGCATGATCTCAGTACGCGATTTACAAGATGATTATTACAATTTTGATGATATTCATCATCAATTAAAAGGCGATCGCACTGGAAAAGTATTTCGTTTAGGTGATACGATCAAGATTCAAATAGCCTCAGTCAATCTAGATGATCGACAAATGGTATTTACTCCTGCACCAGAAGAGGAGTAGGAAAGGCGCTTTGTAATAACATATAAAATGGATTTAAAAGGGTTGGCTCATCAACAGCACTCTTACTTCTATCGTATTATCATTTACTGTTTTTTATATTTGAACACTAACCGGGTCAAATAAAATACAGATAAAAGCATTTCATGGGTGGTGTTCGCCTTAGTTTCAGATTAAAATCCGTAATTATTCAACCCTTTATTAAAATACTGGACAATAATCATGAAATTCTACGCCCCTTGGGAAAAATCATTCGAAAAAATATCAACACCATTTGAGCATTTTCTTCACGCCCAAACAACCACTGGAAAAATATTAATTTTTATGACTGTGTTGGCATTGGTTTTAGCTAATACATCTTTGACAGAAAGTTATCAGCATTTTTTTCATACCAATATAAATCTTAGTGTTGGCTCTTGGGAATTGTCACATAGTATCCATCATTGGATCAATGATGGCTTAATGACACTTTTCTTTTTTATTATTGGATTAGAAATAAAAAGAGAAGTTCTTGTTGGTGAATTGTCAGACATTAAAGTAGCTGTTTTGCCTATTTTGGCGGCGATTGGCGGCATGTTGTTTCCTGCTTTAATTTATCTTAGTGTTAATGCAGGTGAGCCTGGAGCAGGCGGATGGGGCGTTCCAATGGCAACTGACATAGCTTTTGCCATTAGTGCTTTGGTTTTATTAGGAAAAAGAGTTTCCACTGCGCTTGTAACCTTCTTGGTCGCCTTGGCAATTGTTGATGATTTGGGCGCAGTAGTGGTGATTGCCCTGTTTTATACTGATCAAATTCATATGGTGCCACTTGCATTGGCAGGGGGCTCTTTTTTAATGTTAGTAGTCTTTAATCGTTTTGGAATTCATCGAATCGCCCCTTATTTTATTGTGGGAATGCTTCTTTGGTTCTTTATGTTAGAGTCAGGTGTTCACGCTACTATTGCAGGAGTAATTGCTGCTTTGGCAATTCCATCAACACCTAAACAATCTCCTTTTAATTTATCTAAAGATACTAAAAAATTGCTCAATGATTATGACAAATATCCTGTCTGTGAAAATAATACTCTGCATGAAAATCAAAAAGCCATTCTTACCAATATTCAGGATAGAATTTATGCAGTGGGGTCTCCTGCTGATAGATTAGAACACGATCTGCATCTTCCAGTCAGTTTAATTGTAATCCCATTATTTGCTTTAGCGAATGCGGGCATTGCAATTGATTTTGAATCGGTCAGTTCTGTTATTATTGAGCCCGTATCAATGGGTATTATTTTGGGACTAATACTAGGAAAAGTGATTGGAATTTTTGGTGTTGCTTGGCTAGCTATTAAATTAAAAATTGCCAAACAGCCTGATCAAAGTAGCATGAGTCAAATTTTTGGCGTAGCTCTTTTGGGTGGTATCGGCTTTACCATGTCTATTTTTATAGCTGAGTTAGCTTTTGCCAATACGCCTGAATTGATTTTTCAGGCTAAAGTTGGCATTCTATTAGCATCATTAGTTTCTGGTATTTGTGGTTATTTATGGCTTAGATATGTAGCTAAAAAATAACTTGGCAAGTTGTTAAATAAAAAAAAGGAGGCAAAAGCCTCCTTTTTTTTTGGAATGACTAACAATAAATATTAATCAGTTACAGCACCTTCAGAAGCAGACTTAGCCAGTTTTGCAAACTTAGCTAAAACACCTTTGGTATAGTTTGGCTCTGGTTGTGTCCATTTAGAAAGCCTCTCATCTATGATGGCTTGATCTACTAATAGCTCTAGTACATTGTTTTCTGCATCAATAAGTATTTCATCACCATCTTCAACAACGGCTAACACACCACCTTTGAACGCTTCAGGTGTTATATGACCTACAACAAAGCCGTGTGTCCCTCCTGAAAAACGACCATCGGTCACCAAAGCAACTTCTCCACCTAGGCCTTTACCCATAACAGCCGAAGTTGGCGCTAGCATTTCGCGCATTCCAGGCCCACCTGCTGGACCTTCATAACGGATAACAATGACATCGCCAGCTTGAATTTTATCGTTCAAAATTGCTTCAAGCGCCTCTTCTTCTCTGCCAAAGCATTTGGCACTACCTTTGAAACTCAACCCTTCTTTTCCAGTTATCTTGGCCACAGATCCTCCTGATGCCAAGTTGCCTTTCAAGATTCTTATATGTGAATCTTTCTTAATTGGATTGTCTAAAGCTTTAATGATTTCTTGGGACTCTGGATACGGCTCAACATCTTGTAAGTTTTCAGCCATAGTTTTTCCAGTTACTGTTAAGCAGTCACCATGTAATAAGCCAGCATCTAAAAGCATCTTCATTAGTGGCAGAGTGCCGCCAATTTCAATCAGCTCACTCATCATATATTTGCCTGATGGCTTTAAATCAGCCAATACTGGTACATTTTTACCAATACGAGTAAAGTCATCAATATTAAGGTCTTTAACGCCTGCTGCGTCAGCCATAGCAATCATATGTAGTACAGCATTGGTGGATCCACCTAGAGCAATAAGAACGGTGATTGCGTTTTCAAATGCTTTTAAGGTCATAATATCGCGAGGCTTAATATCTTTCTCAAGTAAATTAAGAACAGCTTCACCAGCACGAATACAATCATCTTTCTTATCTGCAGAAACAGCATCCTGCGCAGAAGAATTAGGCAGACTCATACCTAATGCCTCAATAGCAGAAGACATGGTATTGGCAGTATACATACCACCACAAGAGCCTGGACCAGGGATTGCTGTCGACTCAATATTTTCTAATTCGATATCATTAATTGCATTATTAGCATATTGTCCGACCGCTTCAAAAACGCTAACAATGTCTGTATGATTTTTACCTGGTTGGATTGTTCCACCATAAACAAAAATTCCAGGTCGATTAAGACGTGCCAATCCAATTAAACAGCCTGGCATATTTTTATCACAACCGCCAATAGCAACAACACCATCAAATCCTTGACAACCAACCACTGTTTCAATGGAATCAGCAATAACTTCGCGAGAAACCAGAGAGTATTTCATTCCTTCTGAACCCATGGAAATACCATCAGAAATTGTGATCGTGTTAAAAATAACACCTTTTCCACCTGCAGAATTAATGCCTTTTTCAGCTTCATCAGCAAGCTGATTAATGTGCATATTACAAGGGGTTACCATTGACCAAGTTGATGCAATACCGACTTGAGGCTTATTAAAGTCTTCTTTCTCAAAGCCAACAGGGTAGAGCATGGCACGACTAGGCGCACGCTCATAACCATCAACAACTTGAGAAGAGTGTTTTCTTGTATTGGACATAATGTTTTTTTCGATTGCTAAAAAGACTAAATTTTAGACTAAAATAGGAGTTTTCTCAAAGACTTTTATTGCTAACTTGAATACTGCACAGAAAATTTTTGATCTGACTCAGCCTTTTGTTAATGAAGGCAAGATCCTCCCAAGAACAAATCAGCAAATTAATGACAATATTGATGATTTTATTTTGCTTTTTAATGAGAATGAGCTTCTAGCATGTGCTGGATTAAAAGATTGTCAAGAAGGCTCTATGGGTGAAATTTATTCGCTTGCCGTGGCTCAAAACTCTCAAAATACTGGGCTTTCTACAAAGTTATTAGATAAGATTCTGATTAAAGCAAAAGAAAGGGGATTTGTCAAAATCTTTGCTCTAACTAAATTTGGCACTAAATGGTTTCTTAAAAATGGATTTACCCAAATGAAAATAAGCAATTTACCGACTAAGCGTCAAAAATATTTTAATCATGATCGCAACTCTTCTATTTTTTTTAAAGAGGTTTGTTAATGCAAATTAAAGAACGTATTCGCGGCTATTTACCAGTTGTTATCGACATTGAAACTGCGGGGTTTAACCATCAAACGGATGCTATGTTGGAAATTTGCGCAGTTATTATTGGCATAGATGAAGCCGGTCAGTTTTTTACCAAAGAGCCTCAGCATTTTCACATAAATCCTTTTAAAGGCGCCAACATTGAGCCTGCTGCCTTGAAGTTTAATGGTATTGATGTGGATAATCCACTACGCGGCGCAATTGATGAAAAATTAGCTTTGAGTGATATGTTTAAAACCATTCGCACTGAAATGAAAGAACAAGACTGCACACGCTCAATTTTAGTAGGCCATAATGCATTTTTTGATTTAAATTTCTTATATGCTGCCAGTGATAGATCAAAACTTAAGAGTCCATTCCATCAATTTTCCACCATTGACACTGTTAGTTTGTCAGCACTTGCTTTTGGTGAAACAGTTTTAGCTAAGGCGATTGCTAAAGCTGGCATAGAGTTTGATAATACTCAGGCGCACTCAGCTTTATATGACACTGTAAAAACAGCTGAGTTATTTTGTCAGATCTTTAATAGCTACGAATTTAGCGCAATTTCAAAGAATTGATTAAACCTTAGCCTTTCTTTTTGCGCTTGATGGATATCCATTAATTTAAATTTCACTGCGGCATTTGGCTGTTTTTGTGCAAGCTTAGCTAGATCTAGCGAGAATACTGTGCCTATTTTAGGATAGCCACCAATGGTTGGCGCATCTTTAAGTAGAATAATAGGTAGGCCATCAGTCGCTATTTCTACACTACCGTAGCTCATTCCTTCGGAAATCATTTTTTCTTTTTTAACCGTCATTGGTGCACCATCAAGCCTACAACCGGTACGATCATTTGCATTTTTAATGCGATATTTTTGATTAAAAAATAATGATCTTTGTGCATCGCTAAATTCAAAATATTGATAACTTGGTAACAGCCTTAAGATGACATCTGTGTTGTAATTAGGGATGTATTGGGGTGCTATAAAATGTTCAAGTTGAGCGCAAGATGATTGACAGTCTAGAATATCTAACTCACTAAGTTTTGAGCCAATATTTTCCCGTAGATTTACCGATCTAGAGTTAAACAACACTTGAGTATTAAAACCACCTTTAACGGCTAAATAAGCACGTATGCCATGCTTGGGTAATGCCCAGCTAAGTCTATCCCCTTTGTCAATTTGAATGCTACGCCAATTGGAAGCTGCCTGAGTATTAACCTTAAAATCAAGTTCGGCGCCACACACACAAATGACCATATCATCCAGTGCTTCAAGCTCAACGTTGCCAAAGGTTATTTCTAAAACAGCGTCATTAAAATTATTTCCAAGTAGGTAATTAGCCCAACTATAAGCATGTTCATCCATTACCCCAGATTGATTCATGCCATGGGCGCCATGGGTGAGTCTGCCATAATCTTGAATAGTGGAAAGAAAACCTGGTTTAATTACTTTAAAGCTCATATCTTACTCGCCGTAACGCGAAAATTCGTCATGAGTGATTGGATAAAATTTAACTCGATCACCCACTTTAAATTTATTCAAACTTTCAGGATTGTTCAATGATAAATCTAACGGGGTTCTGCCGATGATATTCCATCCGCCCGAGGATTCGCTTGGATAGACAGCGGTTTGACTATCGGCAATCCCCACGCTGCCAGCAGGAATCTTAATTCGTGGCGTAGCTAGGCGTGGCGCCTGGATAAGTTTATCCACCTGGCCTAAGAAAGCAAATACCGGGCTAAACCCAATTGCGTGCACTAAATATTCTTGTGAACTGTGGATATCAATAAACTCATCTAGTGAGAGATCTTTTTCGGCCAATAATTTTTCTAAATCCAAACCTGTTTCGAAGCTGTAGTTAACAGGAATATGAATTAAATCATATGTTTGAACTGAATCTGAAAATTTAAAATTTTCCAGTAAGTTTTGTACTTCAGCTGAAAACTCAAGGTAACTAATTTTACTCAGATCATAATTCACCAAAAGTGAAGTATAGGAGGGGATTGAATCAATAATTAGATCAGAAAATTGAGTGTTAAGCTCATTGGCAAAATTTGCAATATTTTTAGGCAATGAATTATCGATCTTACTGCCAAAGTAGATTAATATTGAACTCTCTCCTGCCAAGATAATTTTATGCATGTTAAAGTCTTTTTAGTGCCTCTACAGAAGCTAGATTGTCACTATGAAAGCAAATTGTATCAATTTTGATCTTTTTATCGTTATTAAACCGCCAAAATTGCTCAATAATGGCACTACTATCATCTAGCACAGCATCTTTCTCACTTCTAGCAATCATATTTAAACCAATATAGCCTCGATCTGCAAAAACTTCACGTAAAAAACGGCCATTTGTCATATTTTCAAGATTTTTCAAATACATCTCATTACCAGCTTGTACCACCAAGTCTAGTTTAGGATTAATTGCATTAATCACACGGCACAACACCTTTAAAACATCGTTTCTGTGCATCATGTCATGATACAAAGCACCATGTGGCTTGATATATTCTAATTTGCCATTATGTTGCTGACAAAGCGTTTGAAAATGAGCTACTTGGCTATAGATTAATTCATACAGTTTATCAGCTGAAAGATTCTGACTGATACGCCCAAAATTTTCTTGGTCAGCATAACTTGGGTGTACGCCAATTCTCACCTGATGTTTGACTGCTAATTTAATGGTATCAATCATGCTTTGATCATCACCCGCATGCCCGCCACAAGCAATATTTGCCATATCAATCAAAGGCATGACTTCCACATCAGGGCTAGGTGTTAAACATTCACCAAGATCACAGTTAATAAGCATCATTTGTCATAAATAATAAAGTTAATATGTGGAACAGATGATAGATAGTTTATTAAATACAGTCATCAATAAAAAATCAAGAATTTGTTATTCTAAACTCACTTTAAATAAATAAAGAGGGTTATGTTTATTTAGTTAAGATTTCCATGCTGAACGCATGTACTTTGCGTTTTTCTTTAGGTGGTGTTTGTGTGTAATTAGAGGTATATATTTCAGTTAAATAATGATGGCAATCATTTGGTACTGGAAACTGAGTGCCTTCAAATTCTAAACTTTTAAGGGGCAGTACCTTGTTTAAATCAAACCATGCTGATACGTCAGGCATTTCACCGCCATAAATAACTTTAGATGTATCACCTTCCCATTCTTGATGTTTATCACATAATTCTTTTGTTAATTCTGTGCGTTCTAAAGGGTTGTCTATGCCATTAGGCGTATGAAGGCTAATGGATGAAAATGAGCGAATATCGGCCAACGTCTTATCATAAAATATTTTGTTTTCTGCGCTATTATCAATGCTTAACATGGGAAAAATATCAACAAACACACCTTGATGATAGTTTATATCTCTATCTTTCTCATGCCATTCAACTATCTTAGCTTTGTTTGATCGTAGTTTGATATAGTCAAACTTAAAACTTTTGTCGGTTTCTTTTGTTTGAAAGAAAATCTTATCAGATAATGCATCAGCTGCAATATCTTTAAATTTATTGTAATCTTCAACTGGCATAGATAAATCTATATCATCGTCCCAAGGAATAAAACCTTGATATCTAACAGCGCCAAGCAATGTACCTGAATCTAGCCAATATTTTAAATCGTGTTTTTTACAAATACTATCAAATTCAATCAACATATCTAAAATAATCAATTGAGCCTTTCTTAATGTATTTTGACTGATATCACCCATAACTTAATTTCTGCTTACTTTGTAATAGTCAAATAGGGCGTCGATAAGAACGTCAGTATACTCTTTGGTCATATCTCCCATATGCGACACTCTAAAAATAGTGTCCCTTTCATCTCCACCATTAGGACACACCATCACCTTATATTTATTTTCTAAGTCATTAACAATATCTAAGGCAGATTTCCCATCTGTTGGCGTTAATGCGGTCATGGCATTCGGCATAAATAAGCTTGCCACCTTTAAAGGCAAGCCTTTTATACTCAATCTAAAGTAATCAGCCACCTCTCTTGCTGATGCGATGCTCTGAGTAATGCCACCTCTTCTTACTATTTGATTTAACCTAGCTTCTAATTGCAACATAATGGTAACTGCTGGTGTGTAAGGAGTTTGACCTCTTTCACCATTGGATAAATAATCCTTAAAATTAAAATAGAGCGACTTTACACTTTGTAATTTTTCAAGGGCCGTAGGAGATAATACGACCATCGTTAGCCCTGGTGGCAGGGCAAAACCTTTTTGTGAACTGGCTATAACAACATCAATATGGCTTTTTTGCATATCTAACTCATCTGTAACCAGCATTGATATAGCATCCACAATATACATCATGTTATTGTTTTTCGTGTATTCCCCTAATGCGGTTAAATCATACAAATGTCCAACAGATGTCTCATGAGCATTAACAATTAGTGAGCTAAATTTATCTTGTGGCGCGAGTGCTTCTATATCCTTTAAATTGGTGTTATTTACTTGGAAGTTAGTATTGGGCACATCATGTATGTTGCAAATATCAACAAATCTAGCGCCAAATCCCCCGCCATTTACCACCAAAGCGTTATCATTACTATTTAGCAGGTTCATGACCACAGATTCCATGCCGGCTGTACCTGATGCTGTTAAAAAGATCACTTTGGATCCTTCAGGCGCATTTACAATATCAATCAAACCTTTTTCACAATGGTAGACAACATTAGAAAATTCACAGTTTCTAAAATAGGGGGTTTGTTTAGCGCCAACATCTAATATTTCTTGAGACATCTTAACGGGGCCAGGGGTAAAAATATAGTGATCTTCATACATTACTTAACTCTTCCTTTTAATTATTGGCCAATATTGCTACACTGGAGTGTTGGGTGAATTTAATGTCTTAGATCTCTCTCTACCTCTTTGAATTAATGAGGTAAATTCAGCCATCATGTATCTAAACCCATAGCCCTCAAATTCATGATGATGCGCTGGTAGAAAATCTGTCTTCAATTTAGATAAAAAAACGAGTTTTTTGTTTTTTGCCAACTTTATCAACTCTTGCAAATTTTCCTGACTTAAGGCCAAAGATTCTTCACACAAAACATGCTTATTAGACTTTAGCGCTTTTTCTATAAGCATGTAGCACTCTTGTGGCTCACTATTAACATAAACCGCTTCAATCCTAGCGTCTAAAAAATGATCATAATTATCGTACCCATGAACAACATCATTACTCTCATTAGTAAATTCTTCCATGGCATTTAAATCTTGGGAATAAACCTGATTAATGGTCAAATTAGAAACAAATTTAGACTCATCAATAAATGGTTTCGTATCGTGACTAAGGCCTGCAATTCCTAGTTTTATAGTGCCAAAATTTTCTTCCCTTAGCTGTGTACTTGATATACCTGGAGTTCTGGGTAAATATTCAACATGAGTATATTTATTCAAATAATCAAACATCCCCAGCCAGTCATCACCAATAACAAATGTATCGACATTGTATGCAATCATGTCTTCAGACTTTTGATTTCTGTGTGTTTCTATAATAACTTCGTCAATATAATCAATCGCCTTGATAGCTTCAACTCTTTGCTTTGTACTCTGTGCAACGTTTAGCTTTCCCCGCGAGCGATCATAACTTTCATCCGTAACACCGACTATTAAATAATCACCAAAGTTTTTCGCGCGTTCTAGAAGTTTAATATGACCTTTATGCAACATATCAAATGTCCCATAGGTAATAACTATTCTTTTTTTAGAGATTGTAAGTTCCTGATTTTAAAGTGCAGATAACATAGTATAAACTACAAAAATATAAAACCGAAATTAATCAAATACACGCAATATCTTAATCGCGTAACCGTCAGTGACTAGCCTACAGATACCTTATAAAACAATTCGTTTTTTTTAAAAAAACTAGCAACATTTCAAGCTTGAATAAAAGCAACGTCACTATATAATAAAATAATAAATTAACCATCTTAAGATACAAAAAAATGAATCAAATTAAACAAATGTTTGAATTGCAACAGCAGCTAAATGACAATACTAATGGCGAAATCTGGACCGAAGGCGCTACTAAGGAGGGTCGTCAGATTTCATGGCTACGTTGTATTTACATGGAAGCTACTGAAGCCATCGATTCATTTAACTGGAAGCATTGGAAAGATCTTGATGCAAAGCATGATCTTGATAATGCTAAAGTTGAATTGGTTGATATTTGGCATTTTTTAATGTCTGAAGCCATTCATTTTGGTGATGCTGGGTTTGCTGAAATCTATAACGACATGAAGCCAGAGCGTGATACAGATCCTGAAAAATTAGTGGAAATTTTAGAAAAAATTGTAGCTGTTGCTGCAAGTGCCAATGTTGATAAATCGCAAAATTCTTTGTACCAATTGTTTGCCTTATTCTTCCAAGCCATTGCACACATGGAAATGGATGTGCCAGAATTGTACAAACGCTACTTAGTTAAAAACCAACTCAACACCTTTAGACAGGAGCATGGCTACAAAGATGGCTCTTATGTAAAAATGTGGGGTGATGTTGAAGATAATGTAGTTGCTTTCAAAATCATGGATGACAATCCTGAACTGACGCCCGAGCAGCTTTATGAAAAATTAGAGGCCACCTACCAACCTTAACACACCAAGAACAGACTATGATTGAGACAATAAAAACTGAAATTCAAAAAGTTATTATCGGTCAGGAAAATTTGGTCGACAACTTGCTAATAGGGCTCATTACTGGCGGACACATTCTAGTAGAAAGTGTACCAGGTTTGGCTAAAACTACCGCTATTAATACACTAGCAAAAGCATTAGGTATAGATTTTAAGCGCATTCAATTTACGCCTGATTTACTACCGAGTGATTTAACCGGATCACAAATATACAATCCTAAAAGTGGCGAGTTTAGCATTAAGCAAGGACCTATCTTTACTAACTTATTATTAGCAGATGAAATTAACCGCTCTCCTGCCAAAGTGCAATCGGCACTGCTTGAGGTTATGGCTGAAAAGCAAGTAACCATTGCCAGTGAGAGTTTTAAAATTGATGAGCCGTTTTTGGTTATGGCCACACAAAATCCAGTAGAACAAGAGGGCACTTATCAATTGCCAGAAGCACAGCTTGATCGTTTTATGCTTAAAACTGTATTAGATTACAACACTTTGGATGAGGAGCTAGAGGTGGTTAATCGAGTAGCTGTTAATGGATTTGATACTGTTAATCAGGTGGCAAATTTGGACGATATCAGCAAAATACGTGCAGAATTCAAAGCAGTTCACATGGATGAAGCGGTTAAACAATACATCCTTAAAATCATCTTTGCCACACGCTACCCACAAGATTACGGTCTTACTGAGATTAAAGATTTAATTGAGTTTGGCGCAAGCCCTAGAGGTAGTATTGACTTATTCAAGGCTAGCTGTGCCAAAGCACTGATACGTGGCAATGACTTTGTAACACCATTAGATGTTGCTAGTGTGGTCACTGAAGTTCTACAGCACAGAATTGTACTTAGTTATCAAGCTCAAGCTGATAATATTACTGCAAAATCTATTATCCAGAAGATACTTAAGGCAATCAAAGCGCCATAAGCTTTATCATGTTAGCTCAAGAGATACTACTACGCGCTAAGAAGAATGTTTTCACTAACAAGTCAGCTGGAGAGTTATCAAAAATACGGGGAGAAGGGCTAGATTTTTGTGAAATCCGCCCCTATGAGCCAGGCGATGATATTCGCAAAATAAACTTTACAGCAAGTGGCAAAACGGGCGAACTTCAAACCAACATCTTTAACGAGAATAAGCAAATCAATGTAGTGGTTTGCATTATGCTTTCAAGTAGTTTGCACTTTGGCTCTCAACGCCTAAAAAGTGAAACCATTGCTGAAGTTATTGCACTATTAAGTTGTTCATCGATTAAACAGCAAAATCAAACCCAATTACTGTTTTTTGCTAATGACGAACAGCGCTTGTTGCATCTTAACAACACTGGCGCTGTACTTGGTGCAATTGAAACTATGCTATCTTGGGATTTGTTAAGTGTGCAACCTGATTTCAAAATGCTCAACGATTATCTATTGCAACAACAAAAATCTATGGTCTTTATTATTGGTGATTTTTATCAGCAAAATGATTATTCGCTGATTGCCCACAAACATCAACTAAGTACTATTATGGTGCGCGACACTCTGGAAGAGAATCCAAATTTTTCCACAGAGTTAGATTTGGTTAATGCGACAAATAGTAGTAGTATTACAGCCAATATGAATAAAGGGCTGGCATCAAAGTACCAAAAAAAGCTCCAAGTTCAAGATGATAGGCTTTTTTCTCATTTTGAAAGGCATAAGGTTAACAGTGGAAAGCTTTATACCAGTGATAATGCCTTTATTAAGTTAAGTCAAATTCTACGATAATGAGTCAGTTAAAGGACATTAAGCCAATTGTTACCATTACCGATGACTCATTAATCTATTTTTTGACGATTGTTTTCATTATCCTACTAATGACAGGATTTTTTTATTGGAAATCAAGAAAAGCTAAGCACAATGACACTAGAAAAAATGCCATTATAAAGTTACAAGAACTTGATTATTCAAATAGCAAGATGGTTGCTTATGATTTTAAAAAGTATGCAGAGCGGTTATGTAATGATGATAACAAAACTCAATTTGAACAAATTAATTATGCATTAGAGCACTACAAGTATAAGAAGCAAGTAGACAGCCTTGATTCGGATTTAATACAAAAAATTAAGGAATTTGTCAATGTTTAGCTTTGAGTATCCTTATGTTTTTTCCCTGCTATTATTAGTTATTGTATGCATGCTATTTTGCAAAGAAAAGAAGCGAGCTATTTACTTTCCAAATATTGAATTATTAACCAGTTTAACAAGATCTAAGCAAGTATTGCTAAACGCCTTAAGAATCACTATTCTAAGTTTACTTATTGCTAGCCTTGCAAGCCCGATTAAAACAGAACAGATTATTCTTGACAACACTCAAGGGCATGAGATATCTTTAATCTTAGATGCCTCTGGATCTATGGCCTATGGAGACAAGTTTAGAATTGTTAAAGCTATTATGGTTGATTTTATCTCACAACGTAAAACAGATAAATTAGCCCTAAGTGTTTTTGCAGATTTTGCATATACTGTGGTGCCATTAACCTATGATAAAAATAGTGTTATAAAAATGCTTGATAATATTGAAATAGGCGTAGCTGGCAGGCGCAAAACAGCACTTTATGAAGCATTATTTTTAAGTTCAAAATTATTTAATAATTCTAAATCCAAAGAAAGGGTTGCGATTTTATTGACGGATGGCAGAGACAATACTGATAGCGTACCTCTGGAGATGGCACTTGAACGTGCAAACGCTAACAAGATTAAGGTTTATACAGTTGCTGTGGGTAATCAACGAGATTACAACGCGGATGTTTTGCAACATATTGCTAGTAGCACTGGTGCTAAATTCTTTTCAGCTAATAGTCAGAAAAGTATTGAAGACATCTATCAGCAAATCAACCAATTAGAAAAAAGCGACATCAACATCAATAAATATGAGAAAAAAAATTATTATTTTCACTATCCACTCAGCTTAGCCTTGGCGCTTTTATTAATTTATTTTTGGCGGAAAAATACATGGTCTTTGAGCAAATAGAGTTATTATATTTAATCATTCCTGTGGCTTTGTTATGGTTTTTTATCCATAGCAAAAATAGCCATATTGAAGATTTATTCTCAACTGCTGTCTTGGCAAAGATCAGTCTTAACAATCATAAAATATCAACCAAAACTCGCCTTAGATTGTTATTACTGAGTATGGCGTTAATGATAGTGGCACTTAGCAAGCCAGCCCTAGAGAGTGGCGAAATTAAGCTTAACAAGCAATTGAGTGATGTTATCGTTGCTATTGATATGTCAAAATCTATGCTAGCAAATGACATCTATCCCAATCGATTTGAATTTGCTAAAAATAAATTACAGATAAGTTTAGATGAAATTAAAAATACGCGTATTGGAATTTTAGGCTTTGCTAATCAGGCTTTTTTAATTTCACCGTTAACAGACGATTTTAATAGTCTGAAATTCTTAATAAAAAACTTACGCCTAGATAGTATTAGCTTAACAGGAACAAATATTAGCAACATTTTGAAATCGGCCAATGATTTATTTGGCAACAGCTCAAACAAACAGCTACTCCTCCTCACTGATGGTGGTGATAGCAATGATTTTAGTGAGGAAATTGATTACGCAAATGAGCAAAATATTCAAGTCTTTATATTTGATATAGCGTCCGAACGCGGTAGTAGTATTCATACTGAATCAGGCGCTTTAGAGGATGATTACGGAAATTTAGTCATTGTTAAAGAAAATCCAAATATTATAAAACTGGCCAATAAAACTCAAGGTAGCTACTTAAAATATTCATTAAACAATCAAGATTTATCAAATTTTGTTAATGGATTTAAACAACATGCAAGTAGCAAAAATACTAGTATTGTGCAAAAGCGTCAATTGTTTTACTATCCTTTAACTCTAGCTCTGATTCTTTCGTTTTTTGCATTTTTTTCTCTTCCAAAAAAATCATGAGATTTATATTCTTACTGCTATTAACCATTGATACACACGCGGGACCGCTTGATTTCTTAAGCATTCATCAGGCAAACACAGCTTATGAAAAGCAAGATTATCAGCTTGCTGGTGAGAAATTTAGCCATATTGATAATGATGCCGCACGCTTAAATCAAGCAAACAGTCTCTACAAGCAAGGCCTCTACAAGCAATCATTAAAGCAATATAAAGCTGTCAAGGATAAAAGCTTAGCATTTGATCGTTTGTATAATTCTGGTAATGCTTATGCAAAATCAGGGCAAATTAATGAAGCTATTGATAGTTATGAAGCTGCTCTTAAATTAAAAAAAGATGAGGATGCGTTATTTAATTTAGAATTAGTAAAAAAACAAAAAAGAAAACGCAAGCAAAATAAACAAGATAAAAACAAAAAACATAACAAGCAAAAGAAAAATTCTCAAAAAAATAAGAGCAAAGAAAAATCAGTGAATAAGCAACAGCAAAAAAATAAGCTTAACACGATCAAACAACAACGCTGGGAAAAAGCACTTAACAAACAGCTTAGAACACTCATGATTCCGCTAAATAAACAACAAGATAATAATGAACAAAATCCTTGGTAACTTACTTCTCTTAATCAGTACACCTGTTTTTGCACTAAGCACCGCTAGTGTCAACCAATCTTGGTTTTATCCAGGTGATCAAGTTATTCTAACAATCAGTTCTGATGGCAACAATGTTATCTTTCCTGTCATTAAGGCTGTTGATAGTCATCCCGTTTTATATACAACAAATTCTCAAAAAATTCGTATTATTAACAACCAGCGCTCAAGATTAAGTAGCCAGTCCTATGCCTTTAAACCAGACAAAGATCTAAATATACCGGGCTATACACTAACAGTAGATGGTAACCAGCAGACCACCCAACCAATCAAAGTAACACTCAAAACTCCCACTTTAACCAAAGCTGGAGATGACTATATCTTAAAAATTAAGACAAATAAGCAGACAATTTTTTTAGGGGATGAATTTGAATTAAAAGTCATTTTTAAGGAGAAAAAATCACTAACTTCAAGTCAGCAAGTAAACATTATCATGCCAGAGGTGAAAGATCTTTTGTTTATCAAAAGCAACAAATCAAGCCAAACAACTAATGAGAAATACAATATTCACACATTAAGTTACAAAGTTCGAGCTGATAATTTTGGCAACTTTACTATTCCTAGTGTTATTGCTAGTATCGGTGAGCAAAATAATCGTATATTTGGCAGTTTTTCACCAATAAACCAAACTAGAAAAATCCAGAAGATACATTCAAATTCATTAGTGTTGACTGTTAACCCTTTACCAGATGACTTAAGAGTTTTTGGAGATTTTAAAATTAAAGCTAATATTGATCAGTTAAAAATTGAACAGGGTAAAGCTGCCAACTTAACCATAACAATTACCGGTAATGGTAACTTTGAAGATATTGAACAATATAAACTTGATATAAATGGCGCCACTATCTATAGCAATGAAGCAGAATTTAGCTACAATCAATGGCAACAAAAATTTGCTATTATTGCTAAGGAAAACTTCATTATTCCAAGTTTTAAACTTGATTATTTTGATAAGGTCACCCAAAGTAAAAAACACATTACCACTCAGCCAATTAGTATTCGGGTTGAAGGTGATGAATTGTTGCAAAATCCAATTAAAAAAATAGCTCAAAAGTCAGTAAATATTAATCATCATTCAACTGCTAACAATCTAAAATACTACTACCTGTTATTAGGTGTTGTTATAGGTATTTTGTCCAGTATTTTGATTGTTTTAATAAAAAACAAAAAATCAAATACAGATAAAAATTTAATTACTCAAATTAAATTTGCTAGAAACGACAAAGCTCTATTTGACATACTACTGCCACTCAATATTGTTAATCTAGAGACTATCTTGCAACAATTAGAGGCGAATATTTATAAAAATGCCCAGCATAAAATTAGAAAAAAGGATATTATCAATGCAATCAAATCTGAATATAAAGCTCACTGAATATAGTCATGGACAAGGTTGTGGTTGTAAAATATCACCCAAGGTATTAGACACTATTTTAGAATCTTCTTTAACTGAAATAAATGATCCAAATCTACTAGTTGGTAATGCTTCTCGTGACGATGCTGCGGTTTATGATTTAGGCAATGGTGAAGCAATCATTAGCACCACTGATTTCTTTATGCCAATTGTCGACGATCCATTTACCTTTGGGCGCATAGCAGCAACTAACGCTATTAGTGATATTTATGCTATGGGTGGCTCACCAATTATGGCGATTGCTATTTTCGGCTGGCCACTTGATAAACTATCTCCAGAAGTAGGTCAACAGGTTATTGAAGGCGGTCGTAGTGTATGCACCGAAGCGGGAATCACTTTGGCAGGAGGCCATAGTATTGATGCGCCGGAGCCTATTTTCGGCTTAGCAGTCACGGGTAGAGTGACTATCAAACATCTTAAAGAAAATTCAAAAGCACAAGCGGGCGACAAAATCTATTTAACCAAGCCTTTAGGGATTGGCATTTTAACGACTGCACAAAAGCAAAAGAAAATTACCAAAGAAGATGAGACGCGTGCAATCGACACAATGTGTGTATTAAACAATATTGGCGCTAAACTAGCTAAAATTCAGGGTGTGAATGCGATTACCGATGTTACTGGATTTGGATTGGGCGGGCATTTGGTTGAGGTTTGCCAAGGCTCGAAAGTGTCAGCTGTAGTTAATTATCAAAAGGTTCCAACGTTACCCAATATTCAAGATTATTTAGCTAATGGTTGTTCGCCTGGTGGTGCACAACGTAATTTTGATAGCTATGGTCAACACTTAAGTCCAATGAAACCCGAGGTTCAATCGATCATTTGCGATCCTCAAACTAGTGGTGGATTGCTAATTATGGTTAATGATGAAGCTCAAGTGGAATTCCACAATACGATGCAATTAGCGGGTTTTGAATTGGAGCCAGTTGGAGAGATTATAGCGTTGGATAAAAATAAAGCAATTGTGACCATCAATGAGTAAAGCACTCACCCAAATCGAAGACTTTCATTCATTGGTTATAAACAATACACCGATGTTTGATACGCGTGCACCAGTTGAATTTTCTCAAGGCGCTTTTCCACATACGCAAAGCCTGCCACTCATGAGTGACAAAGAGCGAGAACTAATAGGAACATGTTATAAAAATAAAGGACAAGATAAAGCGATTGAACTTGGCCATGAATTAGTGCAAGGTGATGTTAAGCAAGCTAGAGTGGATGCATGGCTGGAGTTTATTAACAATCATCCGCATGGCGCACTGTATTGTTTTAGAGGCGGCCTTCGCAGTCAAATTACCCAACAGTGGATTTATGAAGCTACAGGAATAGACTATCCACGCTTAAAAGGCGGTTATAAGGCATTACGACGCTATTTAATTGATGAGACCGATCGCATCATGGG
>NZ_JAQWSS010000110.1 GCF_029243085.1 Candidatus Thioglobus sp.
TAGAAATTACTTCATCGTGAGAGAAATCAAAACGCAGTTTATCGCCGTCAACCAACGAGCCCTTTTGAGTAACGGTTTCACCTAAGACTGTACGTAAAGCTGCATGTAGTAAATGTGTTGCTGAATGGTTACGTGCAATACGCTTGCGACGGTTTTTATCAACTGAAGCACTCACCACATCACCTACTTTTAATGCGCCATGATTCACAACACCATGATGCTCAAAAGCACCTGTTTTTTGTTTTTGTGTATTGCTAACACTAAACTCTACACCACTTGCACTCAGTGTACCGCTATCACCAACTTGACCACCTGACTCGCCATAAAAACTTGATGCCGACATAACAATAATCGCGTTATCACCTGCTTCAATAGCCTCTACCAACTCACCATCTTTGATCAATGCTTGAACAGATGAGCTGTTTTCTAACTGCTCGTAACCTAAAAATTCAGTAGCATCGCTAATATCCACGCCTTTTTGCGTGGTTTTAAAATCGCCCGCTGAACGCGCTCTATCACGTTGCTTAGTCATGGCTGCTTCAAAACCCGGCATGTCAATCGTAAGATCGCGTTCACGAGCAACATCAGCCGTTAAATCAACTGGGAAGCCGTATGTGTCATACAGTTTAAACACGGTTTCACCATCAATCTCACTACCTGTTAAACCAGCAATCGCCTCTTCTAAAATTCCCATACCTTGATCTAGCGTTTGGGCAAAGCGCTCTTCTTCACGTTTTAAGACTTTTTCAACATTAGCTAATGCCGATTTTAATTCTGGATAAACATCTTTTAATTCTAGTGCAAGTACGGGTGCTAAACGATAGAAAAACACCTTATCAATGCCAATCTTGTGGCCATGACGAATCGCACGTCGAATAATACGGCGTAGTACATAGCCACGCCCCTCATTGGATGGGATTACCCCATCAACAATCATAAAGGCGGTTGAACGAATATGATCAGCAATAACGCGAACTGAAGCGTTGTCAGTTTTAATACCCGCGTCTTTAGGCGTTAGCTCAACCACTGCCTTAGTTAGACTCTTGAAGCCATCGGTATCGTAGTTATTATTCTCATGTTGCAATACTGCAGCTAAACGCTCAAGCCCCATGCCCGTATCCACACAAGGTGCGTCTAATGGTTTCAGATAGCCGTCTTCTTGTTTGTCATATTGGGTAAATACCAAATTCCAAATTTCGATATAACGATCACCATCTTCATCTGCATGGCCTGGAGGACCGCCGGCAATATCCGCACCATGATCATAAAAGATTTCACTAGACGGGCCACACGGGCCAGTATCGCCCATTTGCCAAAAATTATCTTTCGCGCCACAACGAGAAATACGCTCTCTTGGAAAGCCAATTTCATTCACCCAAATATCTTCAGCTTCATCATCCTCTTCAAACACACTAATCCATAGCTTCTCTTTTGGTAGGCCGATTTCAACCGTTAAAAATTCCCAGGCATATTGAATAGCCTCACGTTTGAAATAATCACCAAATGAGAAATTACCCAGCATTTCAAAGAAAGTATGGTGGCGTGCGGTATAACCCACATTCTCAAGATCATTATGTTTACCACCTGCACGTACACAGCGCTGACAAGAGGCTGCGCGGGTATAAGGGCGTTTTTCCAAACCGCTAAATACATCCTTAAATGGCACCATACCGGCATTTACAAACAACAAGGTTTTGTCATTATGCGGCACTAATGATGAACTTGGTTCAACTGTATGACCTTTTGAGGCGTAAAAATCTAAGAATTTTTGTCTAATTTCAGCAGTTTTCATGCGATTAAAGCATTATATAAAAAGGCCTAATTATATATTAACCTAGCATCTAAATGCCATGTGCTTAGGGGTTTAAGGAAATTCTTTGGTTAAAGCGTCAATAGTTGTTAACGGCTAGTCCTTAACAAAATTCACAATATCAACCAAAGGTGTTTGTTAAGCGCTTTAGTGTGGGATTTAGATGCTAATGCTAGGTTAACAGGAAATTACTATACTAACAATGAAGTATCGCCCGCACCATGACGAATAATTTCAACACCACCGGCTGATAAGTCAATCACTGTGGTTGGTTCTGGTGGACAATAGCCATCATCAATAATCAAATCCACCTGATTATCAACAGCATCACGTACATCATCAATATCATAAAATTCTCGCCCTTCAAGAATTAATGAAACACTCATTAATGGCTCACCCAGCTCTTCGAGCAGCGCTTGTACAACACCATGGTGTGACACTCGAACACCAATGGTTTTTTTCTTTTCATGTAACAGTCGCTTAGGTACATCGCGCGTTCCTTCCAGGATAAAGGTATAGGCACCTGGCAGAATTTTCTTCAATAATCGAAAAGCATTGTTATCTAGTTTGGCATATTCACCAATATGCGACAAATCACGCATCATTAAAGTAAAGTCATGGCGCTTAGATAGGCTACGTATTTTCCTAATCTTTTCAAGTCCATTTTTGTTACCCAAAGTTGTGCCTAGGGCATAACCAGAATCTGTTGGATAGGCAATTACCCCGCCCGCTCTAAGCACGTCAATCACTTGAATAACCAGCCTCTGTTGAGGATTCTGAGGGTGAATTGCAACTAACTTGGCCATGACCAATCTCTCCATACGGTTTCATTAACATCGGGCATGTCTTGTAAATGACCAATACGAACTCTTTGATTGGGCCAACCATGATAATCCGAGCCAATTGATGATAACAAATCAAACTCTTTGGCCCATTGGCTCACTAAGGTAATCTCATCACTACTACTTGAGCCTGTCACCACCTCTACCCCATCTAAGCCCGCACCAGACAAATGACTTAATAGTCGTCTGACTTTAGTATTGGTCATGCGGTAGCGCAAAGGATGGGCCAATACCGCCTTGCCACCAGCAGCGTGGATCCACTCAATCACTTCATCAAATTCAGCCCACTTACCGCCCACGCCACCTGGCTTTTTACCGGTTAAAAAGCGTTTAAACACACTGCGCATATCTTTGCACACGCCTTCTTGCACGAGCATTTGGGCAAAATGAGTGCGGGTAATCATTGGGGTTTTGGCAACTAACTTAACCTTCTCTAATGCATTAAAAACACCGGCTCCGCCCAAACCTCTAGCCATTTTTTCAGCACGCACTTGTCGAAACTCTTGGTGCTGTTTAAGCCCTGCTTGTAGGGTTTTGTTCTCGATATCAACACCCAAACCTACAATATGCACGGTCATATTGCTCCACATAGCTGACACCTCCACCCCATGCACCAAATTCAAGCCAATTTCATCCGCTTGCTGCTGCGCTTCAGCCAATCCATCGGTGGTGTCATGATCTGTTAGGGCAAATACATCACACCCTTGCTCCTTGGCAAGACGTACCACGTCACTGGGTGATAAAACACCGTCAGAATAATAAGAATGATTGTGTAGGTCAATTTTCATCTATATGATATTTGGTTGATCTTCCTCCGCCACTAGAAAGCAAGATACCCTTATTTGACAGATCTAT
>NZ_JAQWSS010000121.1 GCF_029243085.1 Candidatus Thioglobus sp.
CTTTTGCCATACCAGCAATTAATAATAATACTTCTTGCATCTGTTTAAGCATTACTTTACGTCCATCAATTAACATTAAAGCATGCGAAAGATTATTAATATCTTCGGAAGTACAAGCAAAGTGGAAAAATTCACTCACTGCATTTAATTCAGCATGATCTTTAATCTTATCTTTTAAGAAATACTCAACCGCCTTCACATCATGATTTGTAGTACGCTCAATATCCTTGACGGCCTGCGCATCTTCCAATGAAAAATTAGAGGCAATATTTGCTAAAAATTTGCAAGCCTCGGCACTAAACACAGGTACTTCTTCAATACCTTTATTATCAGCCATCGCTTGTAGCCATTCAACCTCAACTAAAACACGATACTTAATAAGTCCAAATTCACTAAAAATACTACTAAGTTCTTTAGTTTTATCAAAGTAACGTCCATCAATAGGTGAAATTGCAGTTAAAGCATTAAGTTCCATAATATATATTAAAGGCTATAAAAATGATAAAATTATACGCTCTTATTTATTCTTAAAAAAATACTCATCGTGAAATCGGACTACCTAAAACATATTGAAGAGCGCAAACTAACTAACTTACCACCACTTGTACTTAATGCAAAACAAACAAAATCAGTGGTGGATCATCTCATTGCAGCTGATGATGATATTTTTTATCTAGACTTATTGACTCATCGTGTTCCGCCTGGGGTGGATGAAGCTGCTTATGTAAAGGCCAGCTTCCTAGCAAGCGTTGCTAAAGGTGAGCAAACTTGTAATGCTATCAACCAACAACAAGCAACCCATTTATTAGGAACAATGATGGGTGGCTACAATATTTCGCCATTAATTGAACTTTTGGACTTTGATGCAACTGCTGCAACTGCTAAAGATGCACTGTCAAAAACCTTGCTAATTTATGAAGCATACCAAACAGTTATGGAAAAATCAGTCGATAACAACTTTGCCAAAGAAGTGGTTAATAATTGGGCAAATGGCGACTGGTTCACTACTAAAGATGAACTTCCTAGTGAAATCAAATTAACAGTATTCCGGGTTGAAGGTGAAATTAATACAGATGACTTATCGCCGGCTACAGAAGCTTGGTCGCGCCCTGACATTCCTTTACATGCGCAATCAATGTTAGTTAAAAAAATGGATAAACCATTAGAAACTATTGCGCAACTCAAAGCTAAAGGCTTGCCCCTGGCTTTTGTTGGTGACGTAGTAGGCACAGGCTCTTCGCGAAAATCCGCTATCAATTCTGTTTTATGGCATATGGGCAATGATATTGACTACATCCCTAATAAACGTGGTGGCGGTGTTGTTTTAGGTGGCAATATTGCCCCAATTTTCTTTAATACAGCCGAAGACTCTGGCGCACTACCAATTGAATGTGATGTGAGCAATCTCAATATGGGTGATGAAATTACTATCTACCCTTATGAAGGGAAAATCACTAATACGAATGGCGATATTGTATCCACCTTTGAATTAGCGCCAACCACCATGCCTGACGAAGTGCGTGCTGGTGGCAGAATTCCGCTAATTATTGGTCGCGGCCTAACGGACAAAACTCGACAAGATTTAGGATTATCCGTTAGTGACTTATTTTTACGCCCACAAGACGCAAGTGACAGTAATGTTGGCTATACTTTGGCTCAAAAAATTGTTGGCAAGGCGTGTGGTGTTGATGGTATTCGTCCAGGCACTTATTGCGAACCACGCATGAGTACAGTTGGATCGCAAGACACCACGGGCGCCATGACCCGTGATGAATTGAAAGAGCTTGCCTGTTTAGGCTTTTCAGCAGATCTAGTGATGCAAAGTTTTTGTCATACTGCGGCCTATCCGAAGCCAGTAGATATTGAATTACAACATTCATTGCCAGATTTTATGCAGTCTCGCGGCGGTGTCGCCTTAAAGCCTGGCGATGGTATCATTCATTCGTGGCTTAACCGTATGTTACTACCCGATACAGTTGGCACAGGTGGAGATTCTCATACGCGCTTCCCAATTGGGATTAGCTTTCCTGCAGGTTCCGGATTAGTGGCCTTTGGCGCTTCAATTGGCGTATTGCCTCTCGACATGCCAGAATCAGTCTTGGTGCGTTTTAGTGGCACCATGCAAGAAGGTATTACACTTAGAGATTTGGTTAATGCTATTCCTTATGTTGCCATTCAACAAGGATTATTGACCGTTGAAAAAGCCAATAAGAAAAACATCTTCTCGGGTCGAATTCTAGAAATAGAAGGTCTAGGGGATCTTAAAATTGAACAAGCGTTCGAACTAACGGATGCCTCTGCTGAACGCTCTGCAAATGGTTGCACTATTAAACTCAACAAAGAGCCTGTTGCAGAATATTTGCAGTCTAACATCGCCCTCCTGTCATCCATGATAGAAATGGATTATGAGGACAAAAAGACCATTGCACGTCGAATTCAAGCAATGCAAAAATGGCTAGATATGCCTGAACTGCTTGAGGCTGATGCTGATTGTGAATACGCCGCCATCATTGACATTAACCTTGATGAAATCAAAGAGCCGATTCTAGCTTGTCCAAATGATCCGGATGACGTTAAAACACTTTCAGATGTGGCCAACACTAAGATTGACGAAGTGTTTGTAGGCTCATGCATGACTAATATTGGTCATTTCAGGGCGGTAGCTCAACTATTAAAAAACGAATCCAAGTTACCTACGGAACTTTGGGTGGCACCACCAACACGCATGGATGAAGCGCAACTTAAAAAAGAAGGTATCTATAAAACTTTTGAGGCAATCACGAATCATACAGAAGTCCCTGGCTGCTCATTATGCATGGGCAACCAAGCGCGTGTCAATGATCATGCAACTGTTGTTTCCACTTCTACACGAAATTTCCCAAATCGATTAGGTGATAGTGCTGATGTTTATTTGTCTTCTGCTGAAGTTGCTGCAGTCGCAGCAAAATTAGGCTACATTCCTACTAAAAATGAATACTTGTCAGCCATGCGAGAAATGCAACCAGCCTCAGATGATATTTATCAATATTTAAATTTTGATAAAATTTCTGAATACCAAGAGGTTGTTGGTCATATTGCTCTAGATACCATCCTAGAAGAATAATGTTGCACTAACTTGCAATAAAAAAGCCGCTAACAGCGGCTTTTTTATTGTCTTGTAAAAAA
>NZ_JAQWSS010000002.1 GCF_029243085.1 Candidatus Thioglobus sp.
CTGCCCCAATTGATATTCCTGAGAAATGCCCTAGTTGTGGCGCAAAATTAAAATGGGAATCTGATTTTTTAATGTGTGTCAATCATGATTTGTGTCCAGCACAAGTTATTGGAAAATTAGAATATTTTTTCAAAATATTGGCCAATAATGATGGTTTTGGCATAGCCACCATTGAAAAATTATATAAGCATGGTATGCGTAAGGTTTCTCAAATTTATGCTTTAAATATTGATGATTTTAGGGCAATGGGATTTGGCGATAAAACTAGTATCAATTTAGTTAATCAGCTTCAACGTTCAATTAACGAACAGATTGAAGATTGGCGTTTTTTAGCTGCTTTTGGTGTGGCTAGGTTGGGCATGGGGAATTGTGAAAACTTGCTTAAATCGCATACACTTGATGCAATCTTTTCTCTTAATATAGGACAAATATCAGCTATTGATGGCTTTGCAGAATTGACAGCTAAAATGATTGTTAATGGACTGAAATCCATTAAATTAGAATATGATTTACTTAGTCAGTATCGCTTTAATCTAGAATCAACAATTTTAAATAAGGATTTAAAGGGAGTTAAGCATAGCCTTAACGGTAAAAAAATTGTATTTACAGGAGTAATGAGTGGATCTAGAGAGGAAATGAAAAAACACGCCAAGTCTATAGGCATAGTGGTGGCTGGCAGTGTAAGCAGTAAAACTGATTATTTAGTAACAGGCTCTAATGTTGGAAGTAAAAAAATACAGAGTGCAGTTGATTTCGGCGTCCAAGTAATAACGGAGTTGGAATATATAAAGATGATTAGTTAGATGTACAAGAAGCTAGATAAATATTTAATAAATACACTCTTAGCCAAAGTAAAAAAATCAAAGTTTAATTATGAATATATATAAACAGTAAACGCACTCATTATATTTAAAACACTTGCTATAATTTTCTAATGCGGTTATAATTTAATAAGTTACATTCTAATGACGGGATATAACAACAAACATAGACGTTTAGTTAAATCCCCATTTTAATAATGGAATTTAACTAAACGTTTTTTTTTGCATGCTTCACGGGGGAGTAATGTAAAAAGTGGTATTGATGCCAGTTATTCTTGTTTACAATTGTGTAAACAAGAATAACTGGCATTTTTTTTGGTTTAATTAAAAGGAGAAAGACAATGAAAATGGTAACAGCAATTATCAAGCCATTTAAGCTTGACGATGTTAGAGAGGCTTTATCAGAAATTGGTGTAACAGGTGTTACGGCAACTGAAGTAAAGGGTTTTGGACGTCAAAAAGGACATACTGAACTATACCGAGGCGCTGAATATCAAGTGGATTTTTTACCAAAAGTGAAACTTGAAGCAGCCGTTTCTAGCGATCTAGTAGAAGGTGTAATTGAAGCGGTTAGTGCAGCTGCCAAATCAGATGGCGGAAAGATAGGCGACGGAAAAATATTTGTTACTTCGTTAGATGAAGTAGTCCGTATTCGTACAGGTGAAACTGGGTCAGTTGCACTGTAATTTTATAGTGTTTAATTTATAGGAAAAAAAATGGAAAATACAATTTTAGAAATGCAATTTGCCATCGACACTTTTTACTTCTTAGTAATGGGTGCTTTGGTAATGTGGATGGCAGCAGGCTTTTCGATGCTAGAAGCGGGTATGGTTCGTAGCAAAAATACAGCCGAAATTTTAACAAAGAATGTTGGTCTATTTGCAATTGCATGTACGACTTACATGGTTTATGGTTATGACATTATGTATGGCGGTGGCGTCATGTTGGATGGTATTGAGGTGATTGCAAAGGATGCTACATATGCAGCTCCTTCTGATTTCTTCTTCCAGGTAGTGTTTGTTGCAACAGCAATGTCAATTGTTTCTGGTGCAGTAGCTGAGCGTATGAAATTATTCTCATTCTTTGCATTTGCAGTTATTTTTACAGGTGTTATTTACCCGATGGAAGGTGCGTGGACTTGGAACGGCGAGTCAGTATTTGGCATGTATGTTTTAGGCGACCTTGGTTTTTCTGACTTTGCTGGTTCTGGTATTGTACATATGGCCGG
>NZ_JAQWSS010000011.1 GCF_029243085.1 Candidatus Thioglobus sp.
CTTTTTAATGGCTTATCGCCTAACAATACGCTTAAACGTTGTCGATTCAGATCACGACATACCTTTAATTGATCCTTATTTGGCAAATCTTCAAGTGATTCTGATAACAACTGATTTAACAAATTTCCTGATATTTTACCTATGCTACTCTGGCTAAAACCAGATTGCGGTTGATATTCATAAAATGCATTTTTGTCGATTGATAACCCGCCAACGTCTTGTGAAAAATCAAGTGCATAGCCGAGCTCTGATAACAAATTATTTTCAAACAATCTTAATGACCAATATCGAGTATCTTGCTCTAAATTAGAAACCTGGTTAACAAACTGTTTGTAAAATTCAAACAATTCAGGATATGGGTCATGCTCATGTAACAGGCGAGAAACCAGCTCATTAACATACATGCTCAAAATCAACGCTTCGCCTGTTATATTTCTAGGGGTGTCGTCCACCTCCCAGTTGCTTAGAGTTTTAAGATCTCCTTTGCCAGAAAAGGAAATATTAAGATGTTGAAACATTTGGATATTGGTTTTTGAACTACGAAGCCCCCTACCCACTAAGCGGATCTTGCCGTGATCTTGAGTAAAAAAATCAAGTAATAATGAGCTATCTTTGAATGACCTACGATGAATCAGAAAAGCGGGGGTTAGATCGACTTTAGTCATACCCTAATGAAGCTAAGGCGCGCTTGTCATCTGACCAGCCGGTAGAAACTTTAACCCATAATTTAAGGAATACTTTTCTATCTAAAAAACCTTCAATGCTTTGACGAGCTTCGGTGCCAATGAGTTTTAACATTTCGCCTTTATTACCAATTACGATATTTTTTTGTGAAGCTTTATCAACAAAAATCCTAGCGGAAATTCTTTGCATATTGCCGTCTAACTCGTACTGTTCAATCTCAACTGTTAAGTCATAAGGTAATTCATCGGCCAAATGGCGCATCAACTTCTCACGAATAAATTCAGCCACCACAAATTTTTCAGATCGATCAGTAATAAAATCTGGATCAAAAATCATTTCTTGCTCTGGCAAATGTTTTAAGATTAATGCTCTTAAAGCAGCCGTATCTTTCTTGCTAAAAGCTGACAATGGAAACATGTCAGTAGCCTGATACTTTTGTCCGACTTTTTCTAAAAATGGCAATACTTCTTGCGGTGTTTTTAACTTGTCAACTTTATTAATACACAAAATTACCGGCACATCAACTTGTGACACATGCTCCAATACTCGCGAATCTTCCTTAGTCCATTTGCCCGATTCAACCAACCAAAGAATCATATCAACATCTTTCATGCTGGAGCTTGCTGCTCGATTCATATAAGAATTAATGGCTTTTTTATTGCCCATATGGATACCGGGCGTATCCACAAATACCATTTGATAATTATCACGAGTATCAATCGCATGAATACGATGGCGTGTGGTTTGTGGACGGTGTGAAGTGATTGACAGCTTTTGCCCAATCAACTCGTTAATAAGGGTAGATTTGCCCACATTAGGGCGTCCAATAACGGCAATAAATCCTGATTGAAAACTCATAAGGCGATTAATTTATCTAATAAAATTTGAGCACAAGACTGCTCTGCTCTTTTAATACTTTTGGCTGATTGCTCAATCTGCATGGCTTGATCTTGCAAAACACATTTCACACTAAACACGGCGTTATGGTCCTTACCAACTGTTTTAACCAGCTCATAGCTTGGCAAGGTATTGCCACGCTTTTGTAAGTACTCTTGTAATTGGGTTTTAGGATCCTTAAGGGAATCGTTCGGATTAATATCATCTAACAAGTCACGATATAAATCTAAAATAACCCTATTAACTGTTTCAAAATCCGAATCTAAGAATACCGCACCAAATACCGCTTCCACTGCGTCTGCTTGGATAGATTCACGTCGATAACCACCACTCTTTAATTCGCCTGGACCTAAAATAAGTATGTCAGATAATTCAAGCTCTCCAGCAATCTGTGCCAATGTTTGTCCTCTAACTAAGTGAGATCGCAGTCGAGATAATTTACCTTCATCGACATGGTCAAAGCGCTTATAAAGCTCACGAGAAATCACCACCCCTAAAATACTATCACCTAAAAATTCTAAACGCTCGTTATTATTCTTACCCATAGAGCGATGAGTAAGTGCCAACTTAAGTAAAGCAATATCTTTAAATTGATAATTAATTTTTTGCTGTAATTTATCCATTACTTGTATTGGGTTTTAATGTGTTTAATACGTTTATAATTAGCGCTATTATAAATTTGAGTTCATAATCCTCATGTTTTGGCAAGAAGATATTAAAGAAGAACATTTTACGCTTCCTGACGATGTGCAAGATGCTGTGTTCAATATTCATTCTAAAGTTTTACCGATTGATCATGCTTATATACTCTCACAAGCACTACTATCTGAACTACCCTGGCTGAGTGAAGTTAATGCTGGTATTCACGATATTAGTGTGGCTGATGGCAATGGCTGGGAACAAGACCACGAGTCTGGCTTTTATTACCCCTCTAAACGATCAAAATTAAGCATACGCATCCCTAAAGAAAAACTGGGCGATATTCAGTCACTGTTGGGAAAAACGCTCGATTTAGGCGAATATCAAGTTAAGATTGTAAAAATACTAGAACCCAAACTAATGAGCGACATGCAAATCGTATTTGCTAAGTACGTGGCTTGTGATGAAAACGCCAGCGAAGAGGATTTTTTGCAAACTTCTTTTGATCAACTACAAGCACTCGGCATTCATCCCAAAAAAATGATGGCCGGCCTGGAAAGAAAAATCACCACCCCTGACGGCATTATTCACACACGCTCTTTGATGGTGGCTGACTTACGAAAATCAGAATCTGTCAAACTACAAGAGCAAGGTATTGGTGAACATCGTTTACTGGGTTGTGGTTTGTTTGTGCCGCAAAAAGGCATTGAAAGTGTCGATGCAGTTTAACAAGAAACACAATCTTGCATTAAGCTCACTTTAGTATTACAATCAAATCATCTATCAACATATTCACTGGTCAACATATTCACTAGGGAGGGGTATGCGAATTTTATTTCTAATTGTTTCTTTATTGTTCTTTCAGCCTTCACTTGCAGCGCCTGAGGTTAAAGAAGGCGACTACTTTGGCGCCAAAGTTGTTGACGTATTGCCTGACTGGTTTAAAACCACATTCATGGATTTTTCTGAAGACTTAGAAGAGGCTACCGATGAAAATAAGCATGTGATGATTTACTTCCACCAGAACGGCTGCCCTTATTGTGCAAAACTGGTGGAAGATAACTTTAGCGATGAGGCCATTATTGCCAAATTACAAAAAGATTTTGATGTCATTGAAACCAACATGTGGGGTGACAGAGATTTGGTTGATTGGACCGGTAAAGAGTTTAGCGAAAAAGAATTTTCAGCCTTTATGAAAGTACAATTTACCCCTACCATCCTATTCTTAAACTCTAAAGGTAAAATCGTACTTCGACTAAACGGTTATCAATCCATCGATAAAATGCACGCCACGCTTGATTACATTTCTAAAAAAACTTACTTTAATCAATCTTATGCAAGCTATATTAACAGCCTAAAAAAAGACAAATCTGGCACGCTTAACGCTCACCCTATTTTCGAATCTGGCCCGCATATGTTGTCACGTAGTGAACGCTTTCCAGCGCATAACTATTTAGCAGTTTTCTTTGAAGAGCCTAATTGTCCTGAGTGTGATGTTTTTCACCAAACACTGATGCAGCTTGATCAAACCAAAGATCTATTTAAATCAATGCAGGTAGTGCAGCTCAATGCCTTGTCAGACGAAAAACTCATCACCCCATCAGGTAAACGTACAACCGCATCACAGTGGTATGACGACTTAAAACTTACCTATAAACCAGCCGTTGTTTTCTTTGACAAACAAGGAAAAGAAATTATTCGCAAAGACGCTTTCTTTAAAGAATACCACTTCACTGGCATTATTGAATATGTCGCCACCGAAGGCTATAAGCACCAATCAAACTTCCAACGTTACCTTGAAGAGCGTTCAGATAAGCTTCGCGCTAAAGGTGTTACGGTTGACATTTGGAAATAGTCGTACTTAATAAAAAACTATACCTTCTTCACAAACTCAGATTTAAGCTTCATGGCACCGTGCCCAGGGATTTTGCAGTCAATGTTGTGATCGCCTTCACATAGGCGAATGTTTTTAACTTTAGTACCAACTTTAACGGCATTCGAAGTGCCTTTGATTTTAAGATCTTTAATCACACTTACCGTGTCACCATCTACAAGCACATTGCCGTTAGCATCTTTAACCACTTCTTCTTGATCAATAAGATCATCCGCTGAGAATTCATAAGCACATTCTGGACACATCAGAAGGTTGCCATCTTCATACACATATTCAGAATTACATTTTGGGCAATTAGGTAAACTCATTAGTTAAACCGTAAATGGATACTTAACAGGATCATGATGCTCATAACCAACCAGCTCAAAATCATCCATGGTTACCCAAGTTTCTAGATCTTCAAGGGTTTTAATTTTGGGATTAATTTTTAATGATGGTAGAGGTAATGGCTCGCGGTCAACTTGTTCGTTTTTAAAGATTTCCACTTGGTTTTCATACAAGTGCACATTGGATAAATGATGGCGCATTTTTTTGGCTTTTTTGCCCGTAATCTGTGCGGTAATTAATAATAAAAATGCTACTTGAAAGTGATTAAACGGCTGACCCAATGCATAGTCACTACTACGTTGATAACTCTCTAAATATAGATCATCACCCAACAAATTAAAGTGATGGGTATGCATGCACGCCGGCAAGCAAGCACGATGAATCAGATTGGGGTGATTAAAGGTCATGATCTCACGACGATCATCCACACCATTGGATAAATCCGTTACAATTTTTTTGTATTGATCCAGTGGCTCATCATCTTCAATCCCTGGAAAGGCACGCCCTATGACACCATAACACATGCCCATATCATCCTCACCTTTGCGGTGTGGGTTATCAAGCCATGCTTGGTTATCATTGGCATTGGCATTCCAAGTATTACAGCCTATTGCTCTAAACTGTGCGGCATTATCGTAGCCACGAATATAGCCCAACATTTCAGCAATAGCTGATTTCCAGAACAGCTTTTTGGTGGTAATAACGGGTACAGTGCCATCACTTAGATCATGTTCAAAAGTCGCGCCAATAATGGCCAATGTTTTTTGCCCAGTACGTGCATTAGATAACCACACACCTTCGTCTAAAATTCGCTTACCAATATCTATGTATGCTTTCATGCTTGTTGTTTATTTGATTTGTAAAATAAATAAATGCCAAAAATAATCATTGGCAAACTTAATAACTGCCCCATGGTTAACCAATCAAAAGCTAAATAACCTAGCTGTACATCTGGCACTCGGACGAATTCAATTATAAATCTAAACAAGCCGTAAAAAATCAAAAATAAAGCCGAAACTGACATTAAAGGGCGTGGCTTACTACTAAACACCCAAAGAATAATAAACAGTACCAGGCCTTCTAAAAAAGCCTCATACAATTGTGAGGGATAACGACTCACGCCTTGCTCTTGAATATACATACCTAATGGGCTGGTAGTAACCTTACCCCAAAGCTCACCATTGATAAAATTACCCATTCTGCCAAAACCTAGCCCCAATGGAACTAGTGGCGCAACAAAATCCATCGTAGCAAAAAAAGTTTTATCGTATTTACGATTAAATAAAACCATCGCCAACAGTACACCTAAAAAGCCACCATGGAATGACATGCCACCGCCCTGAATAGCAAAAATTGACAATGGATCAGATAAAAAATTAGGTAAGTTATAAAACAACATGTATCCGATTCGGCCACCAAGCACAACGCCGAGTGCACCATAGAAAATCATATCTTCTGTTTGCTGTGTGTTCCAATCAGGCAGTTGTTTGGCGCGAGAATTGGCCAATAAATAAGCGGCTAAAAAAGCCATTAGATACATTAGCCCGTACCAGTAGATTTGTACAAAACCTAAATCTAGGGCAATAGGATTAATATCAGGGTAAATCATGATTGATTAAGATGGTGCGCTCGAGGTGAATTCATTACCTATATAGTGTCCTAGCACCTTGGTATAACAATGGAAACCATGATAAACACTGCAATCTTATTAGTCAAGAAGGTTTTTCTTGGTCTATAAGAAAAATACTTCAAGTGTACTAAATTTGTACTTCAAATGTGACAATAAAAACCTCAGATTTAAGACCCTACCCCACCCCTTTTAGAAGTTAGGTCGGCAGAGAAAACTGGGTTAGATATGAGATTTAGTTATTTTGATTAGCTAATAGAAACTCTTTAAGTAATTATCAATAAAACCAAATAAGGCACTAAAAGAAAGAAATATATAAATAATTTATAAAGACCCATTCCACCATAGTGAATTGAGTTGAATGATTCTCTTTTAATAGGAATAAAGTAATTGCCCTTTTCATATACAAAATCTGGGTATTTTTTAACTAAAAAAGCCCACACGATAAGTATAGTCAAGTTAATAATTAGATTCCAACCTAAGAAGCTTTGCCACATTTCTATTGTCATAAAAACCTCCTTATTTACACCAACTTAATTTCTTACCACCTAGAAAGTAAGTACTCTGTCTGATTCTTCGATAATAAGATGTAAATCTTCTAAGGTTGACATTGGACACATATCTGAAGATTCAGATTTCCTAATCTTTAGACAAGTACCACAAGCAAATATCTCTCCATTGGCATCAACAAAAGATTGCATCTGTTCAGAGACTTTAAATTGCTTGTTATCTAGTGTTTCACTTTCAACACCTTTTGCTAATAAGAACACTCTAACACTGTCTCCTTTTCCTAAAGAGAAGACACCTAGTCTAAATGCATTAAAGACTGTCTCAGGGTCGTTAGAATAAATCACTATTCCTAATTTCATAATCTTCTCTTTATTTACACCAACTCAACTTATTCCTTTTAGGTGATATTCTTACGTTTCCTTTTTCCACCTATTTTTCCCATCCTCTATCAACTTAGCTTTGTAGTTCTTATAGTTTTGAGTGGTATGTACTGTCTCTTTACCTGTCCTAATGTTCAGAACACCTTGTCCCTCTCTAGTTTCCGCACTACTACCAACAGGCACTCCCTTTATTGGGGGTCTATTATCTATGTGAACCCTACAGCCGTATTCATTCTCTGTTAGGTTCGTATTAATTGGCTTCTCAAACATCATCTTCTCCAAATAATCATCTTGTTTTCCATTCTACGCCTTAAACAACTATAAAAAGAATGAATAGTTTTGAATGACTAACTACTTAGAGAGAATTGCCGTCTACCCTCTTTACAAGTGAGGTCGGCAAGGAAACTGGGTTAGATGTGAAATTTAGTAATTTTGATTGTGTACAGAATTTGTACTAAATAAGTAATTTGTAATAACTTAAAAGGTTGTAAACCCTTATGGGAATTGGTGCGCTCGAGGTGATTTGAACACCCGACATTTGGCTTCGGAGGCCAATACTCTATCCAGCTGAGCTACGAGCGCATGTTTTGTGCGAAAGTAGTTAAAGTGTGTAATTCTAATTAGTCGTCTTCAGAGCAGAATACTGCTTGCATGTTAGCAACTAGTTTCAAAATTTTAGTATCTTTAACTTTGCATAAAATTTTATTACCATCACGCCGAGATTCAACAATATCTTTAGTTCTAAGAATATCAATGTGTTGTGAAATATTTGACTGTGAAGATCCAACTTGCTTAACAATCTCTAACACTGGCAGTTCATCATTTTTAAGTGCGCATAAAATCTTTAAGCGCAATGGGTGTGCCATCGCTTTTAAAGCTTTGGTCGCCTTCTCAATATCTTCTTCTTTTTCCAACAAAGTCATTTCACTCATTACTAATCCCCATTCATTCTTATTTAATTAAATTCTGCCCAGCATGCCATAAACGCCATATCTTCTTGCCTTAATTACCACCATTCTTTGGTAATAATTAATTAAGCTGTCATGGTTAAGTGCAATATCAAAAATTTGCCACTTGCTAGTAGATTGACTCTTATGAAACGATAAATCAAGATTAAAGCCAAATCTAGAGTAACCACGCGCTTTAAGTTTTACAATGATGTTGCCGCCCATCACTGGTCTTGCGGAAATAAAATTAAACGAGCTTGAGCGACTCTGAGCTAATCTTGATAATAAAGTTGTAATAATGTTTTGCTTTAATCTGTTTGAGAAAAATTTTGTTTCGTCTTCACTTAAGCTTACATTACTAACCAATAACACTTCATTGGCAATATGATCAAAATCAAACAGTGGAGCGATTTCTGAATCAACTAAGAATTTCACCATTTGCGGTGAGTAGCTTGTTGCAGTTGTTAACTGGTTAAGTTTAACAATGGTTGATTGAATAGTTTGAACAGGGCCGTCTTCTGTTGTTTGTGTTGCTTCTGCCACAACCCCCTCTTCATTTGCATATACTACTGACGAAAGCAACACGCTTAATGCCAATAAAACAATATTCAATCTTTTCATTTTTTCTCCATAACCTAAAAATAAAACCAAGTAAAATCCAAAATAACCCGTGGACATTTCACAGTATTATATTTAAACTTCTTATAAGCAAACAATTATATTATGACTTTCTTTAACTTTTTTAAACGCTCTGTATTTTTAGTGGCTTTTTGCGCCTTTTTTACCACCACTCCAGCTTACGCTCAAACCGAAGCTGAAAAACAAAGACTGAATGATTTTTTCCAAGATTTAGAGTCATTCACTAAAGTTTTTAGCAACATTAAACAACTGTATGTTGACGAAGTTACTAATAAAGAATTATTCGAAGATGCAATTAAAGGCATGGTGACTGGTCTAGATCCTCACTCTAACTATCTAAAACCTAAGGAACAAAAAAATCTACTTGAAAGTGCTTCAGGTAAATTTGGTGGTCTAGGTATTGTGATTGGTATGAAAGATGACGCTATCCAAGTCATTTCCCCTATCGATGATACACCCGCTTATCGAGCAGGTATTCAAGCGGGTGATCTGATTGTAAAAATTGGTGACAAGCCTGTACGCGACATGACACTAGAAGATGGCGTTAATCTGATGCGTGGCGAACCGGGTACAGATGTTCAAGTAACCATTGTACGTAAAAACAAAAAGCCATTTGTTGTTGATATTACACGTGAGATTATTACCATCACTTCAGTTAAAGGTTATATGCTAGAAAAAGATATTGGTTATATTCGTGTTTCCAGCTTTCAAAATCCAACCGCTGACTTGTTAAAAGAAACACTAGATAAATTGGTTGAGAAAAATGATGGATATTTAAAGTCGTTAATTCTTGATCTGAGGAATAATCCTGGTGGCGTATTAGAGGGTGCGGTTGATATCGCCAACTTATTTATTGATAAAAAAGGTTTGGTGGTTTATACCGAAGGCCGCATTCCAAGCTCAAATCTTGAGTTTAAAACTGAGCCTGGTGACATCATGCTAGACTCTCCAATTGTGGTGCTAATCAACGAAGGCTCGGCCTCAGCCTCTGAGATTGTTGCTGGCGCTCTGCAAGATCATAAGCGGGCTGTTATCATGGGCAGCACTTCTTTTGGTAAAGGCTCTGTTCAAACCATTGTTGAGCTTGATGAAGGCTATGGTTTAAAAGTCACCACAGCGCGCTATTACACACCATCGGGCCGCTCTATTCAAGCCAAAGGTATTGAGCCAGACATTGCTTTAAAAAATATCAGCCTTGAAAATGAAAAAGAAGACAGTGTACTTGGCGATACCAAAGAAAGTGACTTGAATGGCCACCTAGAAGTGGAAGACCCTTCCCAGTTATCTGATGAAGAAATCTTAACAGCACAAGAAAATAAAAAATCCGAAGAAGCTGAAAAAGCCATTGAAAAACTTAAGAAGGATTATTTTGTGCACGAGGCAACAAACCTATTGAAAGCCTTAACTGTTTTGGGTAAGTAGCGAATGGCAATTGTTCTTTCAGTTGCAAATCAAAAAGGTGGCGTGGGTAAAACCACCACGGCTGTTAATTTGAGCGCCGCCCTGAAAGCCATAAATAAACGAGTATTACTGATTGATATAGACCCTCAAGGCAATGCCACAATGGGTTGTGGTGTTGATAAATACACCTTAGAAAATTCTGTATGTGAGTTGCTATTAGACGAATGCAGCATTGGCGAGGCAACCGTACATGCCTCTAGTGTTGAGATTGATGTACTACCTTCTAACACCGATTTAATTGCTGCAGAAATCGCTCTACTCAAACGCGACAACTCAGAATACAAATTAAAAGAAGCGCTGGACAAAGTTAAAGACAAATACGATTATGTAGTGATCGATTGCCCGCCTTCGCTTAACATGCTGACAATTAACGCTTTTACTGCGTCTAATGGTATCATCATCCCAATGCAATGTGAGTACTACGCCTTAGAGGGTTTAACTGCGCTCATACAAACCATTGAGAAAATCCAAGCCACCACCAACCCTGATTTGGACATTACAGGCATTATCCGCACTATGTTTGACACACGTAACAATTTGTCTAACGAGGTGTCAATTCAGTTATTACAGTATTTTTCGCACAAAGTATTTAAAACAATCATCCCTAGAAATGTAAAATTAGCCGAAGCACCAAGTTTTGGTCAAGCGGCAATTAACTACGCTAGATCATCCAAAGGGGCAATTTCATACGTTTCACTAGCAAGTGAAGTAATTAGAAAAACATCGATAAACTAAAATGGCAAAAATTTCAAAACTAGGTCGTGGATTAGATATTTTGCTGGGGCAAGTGTCTTCTGCAGATAATCAATCTAACTCCGAACACAACCTTAAATTACTGAGTGTTAACGCACTACAGCGTGGAAAATTCCAGCCTAGGGATGATATTGACCCTGACACGCTTAATGAGCTTGCTAATTCAATTACCTCGCAAGGCGTTATTCAGCCGCTGGTTGTTCGTAAAGTTACTTACGATAAGTACGAAATCATCGCTGGTGAAAGACGTTGGCGTGCAGCCAAAATCGCAGGCTTGGATGAAGTTCCAGCCATTGTTCGAGAGATTGATGACCAAGTTGCTTTGGCGATTGGCCTGATTGAAAACATTCAGCGTGAGTCGCTCACACCACTTGAAGAAGCCAAAGCACTTCAGAAATTGATTGAAGATTTTAAAATGACTCACGAAGAGATTTCTCACGTGGTGGGTCGTTCTCGTTCTGCCGTGAGTAATTTAATTCGTTTACTGCAACTAAATGAATCGGTTAAGCAGCTGCTAGGCAGTGGAAAAATAGAAATGGGCCATGCGCGTGCATTATTACCCCTTAAAGAAGATCAGCAATTCGATGTAGCTAATCAGGTGATTCAGCGCTCTTTGTCGGTTCGCCAGACTGAAGATTTGGTTAAACGCGTACTCAATCCAAAGCCAAAAAAATCCACTGAAGTAGATCCTCACATTACATCATTAATGCAGTCTCTTAGCAAAACACTAGATTCAAAAACTGAGATAAAGCAAAACAACAACAAAGGTAAGATTATTATTCATTACTCATCTTCTGATGAGCTTAATAGCATCCTAAAACATATTAATTAATCAAAGCCACCGACTCTATCTAATTTTAAAGAGTCGTCGTAATGCATCCAAATACCGAAGGCTTTACCAATAATATACTCTTCTGGTACAAATCCCCAAAAACGAGAATCGCTACTACGAGCGCGGTTATCGCCCATCACAAAGTAATGCCCTGCTGGCACTCTTAGCTCAGGTGTAGATTGAGAATGGCGCTCTGGATCTAGCAAGATATCATGTGGGTTGTTATCTAGTTGTTCGCGCTTATGTGTAAAGCCCGTCATCTGTACGCCTGACTCAACACCTTGGTAAGTGCCCAAGTCTTGATAAGCGATCTTTTCTTCATTAACGCGAAGATGGTCTGACGAATAACTAATAACATCGCCGGGTAAGCCAACCACACGCTTAATAAAATCAGCGCCTTTATAGTCTGAATTTTTTTCATAGTTCGGATATCTGAAAACAACAACATCGCCTCGCTCTGGTTTTTTAAATTCAACAATTTTCTTATTAAGCACCGGCAAGCTAATGCCGTAATCAAACTTACTTACCAAAATAAAATCACCTGTTAATAAAGTTGGCATCATTGAGTTTGATGGGATTCTAAACGGCTCTACAACAAAACCTCTAAGCAAAAATACCAACAACAATACTGGATAAAATTCAGCTGACCACTGTACTAACTTAGGGCGGTGAAGATATTTTTCTGACTTATTAAATCTTAAAAAACAAACAAAATAGAACCACTTTCCAATAAATGATTTCTTCTTCTGCTGGTCTATTTTCGCACTCGAATTACCACCAAATAAAGCGTCAACAAAAACAATGGTAAAGGCAATAACTAAAAATAATGCCAAGTAAGAAGAGACGTCCCAAGCAAAAAATGATGATGCGTTTTCAATAGTCATAATAAAAAAGTGGTAAATTATAAAAAAGGATATTATATAATGTTTCTTTTTATAGTTTTTCACATTGGAGAAAGTTAGATGGCATTAGCTGATTTAGAAAGAGACGATCATGGTTACTTAGTTGACCTTAACGCATGGAATGAAGATATCGCTGCAGAATTTGCAGAAGAGGAAGGTGTTAACCTGACTGACGAAAGTTTTAAATTAATTAACTTCTTGCGTGATGAGTACATCAATAACAACGCTAACCAGCCAAATGAGCGCAACATGGTTAAAGGCTTGAAAGGCGATTGGGATGGTAAATTAACCACTAAAGAGTTATACACTTTATTCCCTAAAGGTCCTGCTAAACAAGCTGGAAAGATTGCAGGTTTGCCAGAGACAAAACGTAAAGGCGGCTACTAGGATTTTTTTAAAAATTCTGTAAAAGCAAAAAGGCGCTCAATGAGCGCCTTTTTATCGTCTAAAAGTCTTTATACTTCTGTAATATCCATACCAGCAGAGTTGGATAATTCGACAAAATTTGGGAATGAAGTCATTACATTATCTACACCATTAATTTCAATTGGATGGTTACATCGTAAAGATGCCACAGCAAATGACATTGATATACGATGATCATGATGTGATTCAATCATATCGGTTGGTTTTTGAAAAACACCGCCTTGGATTTTAATACCGTCTTCCAGTACCTCGTTTTTAATGCCTAGGATATCTAAACCGTCTGCCATCACTTGAATTCTATCCGACTCTTTAACACGCAACTCTTTTGCACCTGTTAGCACTGTTTCGCCCTGGGCGCAACTCGCAGCAATAAATACTGCTGGAAACTCATCAATCGCCAATGGAACTAAATCTTCCGGAATCTGAATGCCTTTTAATTCTGATGATTGGATACGAATATCAGCTAACAATTCACCGCCAATTTCACGCTCGTTTGACAAAGTAAGGTTTGCGCCCATTAGTTGCAAGATATTAATCACACCTGTACGTGTCGGATTAACATTAACACCTGTTAAAGTCACATCAGACTGTGGTGCAATCGCTGCAGCCACCATAAAGAATGCTGATGAAGAGATATCACTTGGTACTTGAATTTCAGTTGCTGTTAGTTCACCGCCACCAGTTAAACACATTTTGTTGTTATCAACATTAACCTCATAACCCAAGCCTTTTAACATGCGCTCGGTATGATCACGTGTTGGTGCTGGCTCAGTAACACATGTTTGCCCCTGCGCGTATAACCCAGCCAATAACACACAAGACTTTACTTGTGCAGAGGCTACTGGTAGGTCATATGTAATACCTTTAAGTGGTTGCCCACCTTTAATCTTGAGTGGTGGCTTACCATCGTTACTATCAATCACTGCACCCATCTCAGTCAATGGGTTAATAACTCTACCCATTGGGCGCTTTGAAAGTGATTCGTCACCAATCAGCTCACAATCAAAATTCTGTGCAGCTAAGATACCTGACATAAGTCGAATAGAAGTGCCGGAGTTGCCCAAATCAAGTGGCTCTGAAGGTTTCTTTAAACCATTGATACCAACACCATAAATAGTAACATTGTCACCTTCACGCTCAATTTTAACGCCCATTGCCTGAAAAGCCTTCAAGGTAGACAAGGCATCCTCACCTTCTAAAAAACCAGTTACTTTAGTAATGCCATCGGCCAATGACCCCAGCATGATAGAGCGGTGAGAGATTGACTTATCGCCCGGTACTTTAAGGTTGCCTGACAATGAATGTGCCGGTTTGGCAATAAATTTACTCATACTTAATCTTTAATCCATTCATCTCGTGCAGTTTTTGCCTCTGAGAATAATTTTTCTAATGCGTCTGATTCATTGCTTTCAATTAAACCAGATAAGTTATCTAACACCTGCTGGTAGCCTTGAATGTGTTTGACAATGTCTGCTGAATTATTAAGGCAGATATCACGCCACATAACAGCATCGGATGAAGCAATACGTGAAAAATCTTTAAACCCACCTGCCGCATAATCACAGGCATCTGGGTTACTTTTAACCAAATAGTCCATCAGCCCAAAGGCCAGCATATGTGGTAAATGTGATGTCATTGCTAATAAATCATCGTGTTTTTGGTGTGTCATGGTTTCTACTTTTGCTCCTAATATTGTCCACATCTTTGAGACTGCTTCTAGTGCTTTTGTATCAGCATTTTCTTCTGGTGTTAGTATCACACGTTTGTGATTAAATAGCTCGCCATCACTCGCTTCTACACCACTTTTTTCTTTGCCAGCAATTGGGTGTGCGGGGATAAATCTTGACGGCACCTCGCCAAAAACCTCTTTCGCAACAGCAACCACACTACCCTTGGTACTGCCCACATCTGAGATAACAACCGAATCGTCAATATATGGTTTAATCATCTCTAAAACCGCGGCAAAACTATTTACCGGTGTGGCAATAAGCACCATATCTACGCCTTTTAAAGCAATGGCAATATCTAAACTATAGTCATCAATCACATTCAGTGATTTTGCTTTGATAAGGTTTTCTTCGTTACGGCCAAAACCAATAATGCTTTTAATTTGACCAGACTGTTTTAATCCTGCGGCAAATGACCCGCCTATGAGTCCAACACCAATAATGCAGATATTATTAATCATAAGGCGGATTTTAATGCAGAGAGGAATTCTTCATTTTCATTTCTTGTGCCGACTGAAACACGTAAATAGCCTTTCATTTCAACGGGGCGTACAATAAAACCCTTTTCTAATAATTTTTGGTAAGTCGCTCCAGCATCTTTAACTTTAACTGATACAAAATTCGCATGCGACGGAATATAAGACAAACGCAAATGATCAAATCCTTGTGAGAGTTGTAATAAGCCATTTTTATTTGCAGACACCGATCGAACCAAAAACGCTCCGTCTGCTAAAGCAGCTATTGCAGCATTTTGCGCAATGTGATTAACGTTAAAAGGCTGTCGAATACGGTTTAAATAATCTGCAACTTGAGGGTGGGATATTGAATAACCAACTCTCAAACCAGCCAAACCGTAAGCTTTAGAAAAGGTACGAGTAATGATTAAATTGTCAAATTCTTCCAACCAGTTGATTGTAATATCACTTGCATCTAAATACTCAATATAAGCCTGATCCAGCACCACAATAATCGAGCTTGGTACCTTAGATAAAAAGCCGTAAATTTCCTCGTTACTTAGTAGTGTTCCAGTTGGATTATTTGGATTGGCAATAAAAATTAGCTTGGTATTATCGGTAATTGCGCCAAACATCGCATCAAGATCGTGGCCAAATTTATTGGCCGGTGTAACCACCGCACTTGCACCTAAAGCCTGAGTTACTAAAGGATAAACCACAAATGCGTATTGTGAAAAAATCACCTCGTCTTCCGCTTGACAAACATACGCTCTAGCTACTAATTCTAAAATATCATTTGAACCATTGCCTAAGGTAATGCCATCGACTGTAACTGACAAATGCTCAGCAATCGCTCGTTTAAGTTCAAAGCCATTACCATCTGGGTATCGACTAATTTCACTACTGGCTTGTTGTATCGCATCTAGTGCCTTAGGCCCTGGACCCAAAGGGTTCTCATTGCTAGCAAGCTTAACCACGTGATCTAAACCTAGCTCACGTTGCAGCTCGCTAATGGGCTTGCCACCCTGATATGGACTCAGGGAGAGTATAGACTCACAAACACTCATAAAACAGCGACTGGGTACGATCCTAAAATATCAACTTTTAGCACCCTTTGTGCAACCTGATCTAACGCAGTTTTCACATGATCTTCTTGTTGATGGCCTTCAATATCGATCAGGAATAAGTACTCCCATTTCACTCCAGGAATTGGGTGGCGTGCCAATTGCAGCATATTGATACCTTGATCCTTAAAAGGTGCGAGCAAATCTAGCAACGCACCAGATTCGTGTTTGGTAACAATCAACATAGAAGTTTTGTCTTTACCTGAAGGTGCAACCTCTTCGTTACCAAGTATCAAGAAACGCGTAACGTTGCCTGTTTTGTCTTCGATATTTTTAGCCACTCTTTCTAAACTGTATAGGCTTAGCGCTGCCTCTGATGCAATTGCTGCTGAATTCGGCTCATCTTTGACAATACGTGCTGCCAAAGCGTTAGAAGCCACCGGCCTTAGCTCGGCATTCGGATGATGATTACTCAACCAGCGTTGGCACTGATCGAGTGCTTGCTGATGCGCATAAATCGTTTTAATTTCCCTAGACTGGTCTGCCATCATCAACTGATGTTGGATAGATATCTCAACCTCACCACAAATTTTCAAACCCTGAGAGTACAGCATATCAACTGTACCACCAATCACACCATTTGAAGAGTTTTCAATCGGAACCACGCCATAATGCGCGTTGCCCTTTTCAACTTGATGGAAAATTTCATCAATACTACCACAATCAAGTGTTGATACCGCATGGCCAAAATGCTTTAATGCAGCTTCCTGGGTAAAGGTGCCTTCAGGTCCTAAATAAGCAATATTAAGGGGCTGCTCTAGGGCAAGGCAAGCCGACATAATCTCACGGAAAATGTGTGCCATATCCTTGTCTTTAAGCAAATTATCGTTACGATCAATAATCTTACGTAACACTTGAGCTTCACGCTCAGGACGGTAAAAAACACTTTGATCTTCTGAAGCTTTTTTAACCTCAGCTACCGCCGAGGCAAGCTGAGCACGTGCGCCGATGAGCGACTGAATCTCTTTATCCAGCGCATCAATTTCAACCCTTAGTTCATCCAGTGTTTTTTTAGCCATTTTTTGTCTAAAGACCTCTTACCGTTAAGACGCCTTCAATCTGTTTTAAATTATCGATTACTGTATCAGAAATTTCACTCTCTAGGTCGATTAAAGTATAAGCAACCTCGTCTCTTGATTTGTTCAACATGTCTACAATATTTGCACCCGCATCAGCCACTGCTGTTGAAATTTGACCCACCATATTCGGGATATTTTTATGCGTAATCGCCAAACGTTCTTTGCCCGCTCTTGGCATTTTTGCTTCGGGGAAATTAACCGAATTTAAAATATTACCATTTTCAAGATAATCTTTAATCTGATTTGCCACCATGATCGCACAATTATCTTCCGCTTCAGCGGTTGATGCGCCTAAATGTGGTAATGCAATCACGCGTTCGTGATCTTTTTTATCATCTATCGGGAAATCTGTAACGTAGTATTTAACCTTTCCAGCTTCAAGTGCTGTGATTAGCGCATCTTCATCAACAATACCGTCACGGGCAAAGTTAAGAATGGTCGCACCCTCTGGTAACAAAGCAATACGCTCTTCGTTGAGTAAATTCTTAGTGCCTTCAACCAATGGCACATGAAACGAAACAAAATCACTTTGTGAAAATAATTCATCGACACTTAACGCCTGCTCAACTTCTGCTGATAATTTCCAAGCACTTTTGATGGTAATTGATGGATCAAAACCAATTACTTTCATGCCGAGTGCGTGTGCTGCATTGGCAATTTGTACGCCAATCGCACCAAGACCAACAATACCAAGTGTTTTTCCTGGTAATTCTGAGCCAGCATAATTTTTCTTGCCATCTTCAATGGCAGTCTTTAAGTTGTCTAACGGCAATCCATTAACGTAATTCCATGCCTGGCAAATATTACGACTAGATAAAAGCATAGATGAAATCACCAATTCTTTTACTGCATTTGCATTAGCCCCTGGTGCATTAAATACCACCACACCTTTGTCGCTCATTTTATCCAGTGGAATATTGTTAACACCTGCGCCAGCACGGCCTACCGCTTTTAAATTATCACCAATTTCCATGTCATGCATTTTGGCACTACGTACCAAAATCGCATCAGGGTTTGTTACTTCAGAAGCAACTTCATAACCCTCTCTTGGTAATTTATCTAAGCCAACAGGTGAGATATTATTGAGTGTTTGAATCTTAACCATTATGCATTTTCCTTTTCAAAATCTTTCATAAAACCAACCAATGAATCAATGCCTTCTTGTGGCATTGCATTGTAAATACTGGCGCGCATACCGCCCACCGAGCGATGACCCTTAAGTGTGATTAAATCACGCTCGGCTGCTTTTTCTAAAAACAAGCCGTTCAGATCTTCATTGGCTAATAAAAACGGCACATTCATCCATGAACGATATTTCTCCGCTACAGGGTTTGAATAAAAATCAGAACCATCAATGGCAGCGTAAAGTGTTTTTGCTTTAGTTTCATTAATCTTCGCCATTGCACTCAATCCACCCTGCTCTTTTAACCATTCAAATACACGGCCGGCCACATACCATGGGTATGTAGCTGGTGTGTTATACATTGAATCGTTATTCGCCTGTGTTGCATAATCAAATAAAATTGGCTGGTTAGCCACTACATCACCAATTAAATCATCCCTAACAATCACAATGGTTAAACCAGAAATACTAATGTTCTTTTGTGCACCTGCATAGATCACACCGTATTTTGATACATCAATCTCACGCGATAAGATCGTTGAAGACATATCGGCCACTAATGGCATATCAACTTCAGGTACGTAGTCAAACTCCAAACCAGCAATAGTTTCGTTTGGTGTGTAGTGCAAGTACGCACCATCCGCATCAATATTCCAGTTTGAGAAATCATCAATATTGGTATATTTATTACCTGAGCTATCTGTACAAATATTCACATCACAGTAACGTTGGCCTTCAGCAATTGCTTTCTTTGACCAGTGGCCCGTGTGTGCATAATTCGCTTTTGTTTTGCCACGTAGTAGATTAATAGGCACCATTGAAAACTGCGCTGATGCACCACCTTGTAAAAACAAAACTTTATAGTTATCAGGAATATTCATCAAGTCTCTAAGGTCTTGTTCTGATTTTTGAGCCATCGCCATAAAATCAGCACCACGGTGAGAGATTTCCATAACCGATGCTTTGGCATTGCCATACTCCAATAACTCTTGTTGCATTAGTTTTGTAACCTGCGCTGGTAGCATTGCAGGGCCGGCACTAAAATTGTAAACCTGGCTCATCTTCACTCACTCCTACTTAATCATATAAAAATCAAAGATTTTACATGAGAATAGCTATTTCAGATTCCATAATAGTAGTCATATCATGCTTATTAAAAGTATAATTACCGCTGTTCTGAATCACTGGAAGTTGGTGTAACTCCAACACTGCCCTCGCAACGGTAAAGTCCGATACATATTCGAATAGCAAATTAACAACTACGATGGGTGGTGAGTAATAGAAATACTTTTTATGTATATCATTCTCGCGCTCGTTAAATAATTAACAGAGCAATCATGAATATTAAACAACTGCCCTTAGCGGCTGCAGTATCTATACTAACTTTTACTACAGCAACTAATGCGGTATTGGGTCCCATTCCTATTTATCTAAACACAGAGTATAGAACGTCCAATCCTGTTATTGGAGCAATTGCATCTACCATCAAACTAGATAAATCTGATATTCTAAAAACAGGCACTAATACCTTTACCGAACTTTTGGCAACCATTCCTGGTGTTTCATTTGAAGGTGGACAGGGAAACATAACAGCATTGCGTATTCGTGGTAATGAAGCAAGTCACACATTATTACTTGTTGATGGTAGTGTAGTTTCAGTTACCGCAACCCAACCAAATTTTGACGTAGTCCCGTTAGATCAGATAGAACGTGTCGAAATCACCAAGGGTCCCTTCTCATCACTCTACGGACCAGGTGCTATTGGTGGTGTAGTTCATGTCTTCACCAATAAAGAATCTAAACCTGGAACACACAGTAAAGTTGGCTTTTCTTACGGCACACATAATACTAAGAAATTAACATTGAGCTCTAGCACCAATAATAATGGTAACTACATTAATTACACACTAAGCGACTATCATACCGATGGTATTGATGCAACAAGTGATGGTGACTTAGACCCGATAGACAGAACTTCGGGAAGCCTTAATATTGGTGGTGTGTTATCTGAAAAAACTAATGCTAAGCTTAATATATTAAATACTAATGCTACAATTGAATACGATGACTCGTGGGGCACCCCAAAACCTGATAACAACTTAACTCAATTTAATATTGAAGTTAATCATCAATTCAGTGAAAAATTAAACACTAGATTTGATTATTTGAATCAAAAAACACAGCGTCGTGGAGATAAATATAAACTAAATACAATTGCCATCATTAATGAATATACATTAGACAACGGAAAGCTATCTGTTGGTATTTCAGATACAGTTGATAAAGATATTGGCAAGACTAAACAGATCAAACACACTGATTTATTCTCCCAATGGCAAGGTGTTATTAATGATAACGAATTATCACTTGGTGCCAGAATAGTTGATCATGATAAATTTAGCATACACAATACCTATAATGTGAATTGGGCAAAAAATTTAGATAACGATGTAAGGGTGACAGCTTCTTTTGGTAAGGCCACCAACCTACCCGACCATTACAAAAACAACCAAAATTTGACCAATGGCAAAACTGAACTTAAGCCAGAACACTCAAAAAATATTGAATTTAGCGCCAGTAAGGATTATGGCACTTGGTCTTGGTCTGGAAAAGTTTATAAAAGTAAAGTTACTGATATTTTTAAATATTTTGACCCTGATAGTAATTATTTAACTGCGTACTACACCAACGATGGAACTGTTAATATCGAAGGTATCGAATTAGTAGCAGGTACGGATTTACTAGGCTGGAGCATTGATACAAACTATGATTACAATACTGCAAAAAAACCTAATGGCGACCAAAAAGGTAGAAGACCAAATCATGCGGCTAGTTTTACTACTACAAAAATACATGGAAAATATAAACACCGTATCAATCTAACAGGGAAATCTTGGGCCTGGGACAAGGATAGACCTACTAATGATGATAAATTAGGTGGTTACGGGTTGCTTAACTTATTTACTAGTTACGGTTACAATAAACAAACCAGTGTCTCAATTAACCTAAATAATGCCTTAGATAAAGAATATGAAATGGCAAAAGGTTACAAGGTATTAGGAAGAACACTAACCTTAGGTGTGACTTATAAATTCTAAACCAGCAATGCTATAGTAGTAGTCTTGATAACTGGTTATAGGGCTATAATAAAACTAATAACTTTTTTTGAATAAGTAGGATTTTAAATGACAGATCAAATCAACAAAACTAGAACAATATTCGCCGTATTTATCATGGTGCTTTTAATGATTGCTACGCGTGGACACTCTAACTGGCTATCAAGCATTGTGCATTTGCCTGATTTCACTATTCCCGCTTTGTTTATTGCTGGCATTTACTTACGACAATTCTGGGTAGCTTTTGCAATTATTATTAGTGCTATTGCCATTGATAACTATGCAATCGTACATGAAGGCGTTAGCGCCCATTGTATTACCCCTGCTTATAGTGTATTACCTGTTACTTACTACGGAATTTTCTGGGTGGGAAAATATATTGGTAGTTTAAATATCGATACTAGCATTGTAAAGAATGCATTAATTGTTGTTGCAGCGGCAAGCGCTCAGTGGCTCATTGCAACATCAAGCTATTATTTCTTTACCGCCACTTATGCAAAAACAGGCTGGGCTAACTTTGGTGCTTATGCCGCTCAATGGTCAGTGGTTGAAATAGCGCCAGTTCTTTACTGGATGATTGCAGTGTCAATTGTTTTTACACTTAACCATCGCTATGCATTTATCCCATTTTTCTCAGCGCAGAAAAAATCATAAAGATATATGGCTGACGATCAATATAAAGCGCGCATGCAGCGCAAGAAAGAACATATTGATAACCGCATAGAAGAAGCTAATATTGATAAAGGCATTATTGTATTACTGACGGGTAATGGCAAAGGTAAATCATCCTCCTCGCTAGGAATGGTTTGCCGTGCACTTGGCTACGACATGCAAGTCGGTATTGCCAAATTCTTAAAAGGCGTACAAGATACGGGTGAAGATGCCTTTCTTGCCAAACAACCTAATGTTCATACCACCTTTATGAAAACTGGCTTTACCTGGGATACGCAAGATAAGGCCTACGACACGGCTATGGCAGTTGAAACCTGGTCAAAAGCTCAAAGCTATCTTGAAGATGAATCAATTGATTTAGTGGTGCTAGATGAATTGACGTACATGATTAGCTATAAATACCTTGATGAGCAAATGATTCTTGATGTGCTTAATAATCGTCCAAAAGACCAACACGTGGTGATTACCGGTAGAGCTGCTGCAGATAGCCTAATAGAAATTGCTGATACGGTGAGCGAAGTGAAAGATATCAAGCATGCTTTTAGAGCAAACATTAAGGCGCAAAAAGGCGTTGATCTTTAATATCAACAAAAAAAACCTAAGAGTGAAACTCTTAGGTTTTTAATGGTTTTAATGGGTTTTTGTAAAACCTATTCTATTCCGTACATCTCGTTATTAACAATCATCCTCCATACCTTAGAAGTTTTACCTCCATCGGAAACGGATTTACTAAGTAATATTGCAGTTGGCGCATAGGCATACTGATATCCTTTAGTATTACAAATTACGAAAGTATCATCACGAAAATAAATTTCCCTACCTACTTCACACCCTTGAAAAGCAGACTCTATTCTGCCGTTATCATGTTTAAAACTATCTATGATTTTCGTACTTTCAATAGTCCAGCCTACGCTTTTTTCCCATGCTGTTTGAAAATCAGCTTGAGATGAGGCTGAAATAAGCACTAATAGCATTCCTGCAATAAATTTATTCATGGATTATCCTTATTTGGTTATATAACTTAGTTCAAAAAAAATTATAACACTCTTATGAGTGATTCAGATAGAAAGCGTCAATCAATTATTAGGTATTCTCACTCATATACTGCAAAGCTTGATATAAATATTCCACAGGGACGATTTTTAGTCCTTTAGGTGCTTTTTTAGGTAGATTACCCTTTGGTATGATTGCCACCTTAAAACCGTGTTTTTGAGCCTCTTGTAATCTCTCAATCGCATTGTAAACTGGGCGTACTTCACCAGTCAACCCTACTTCGCCAAATGCAATCCAATCATTAGGGATGACTCGATCTCTAAGACTTGACATAATTGCTAGCATTACCACAAGGTCAGATGCGGTTTCATTAACCTTAATACCACCCACTACATTTACAAAAACATCTTGATCGTGTGTCGCTATTCCGCCATGCTTATGTAGCACAGCCAGTTGCAAGGCAAGGCGATTTTGCTCCAACCCTACGCTAACTCTTTTGGGGTTTCCACCTGCCTGATCAACCAAGGCTTGCACTTCAATCATCAGCGGTCTTGTCGCCTCGCGCGTTACCATCACCATAGAACCTGGTGATGGTTTAGCCTGATTAGATAAAAAGATTGCAGAAGGGTTGTCAACTTGTTGCAAACCAGTTTCACCCATTGCATACACACTGATTTCATTAACGGCGCCAAAGCGATTTTTTACGGCACGAATAATCCGGTAACGCCCACCCGCATCGCCTTCAAAATACAATACTGCATCCACCATATGCTCAAGAATTCTTGGACCTGCCAAAGCGCCACCCTTGGTGACATGGCCAATCATCAGCAAGATAGTGTTGGTTTGTTTTGCAAACTGCGTTAGTTGCGCTGCACAATCACGCACTTGAGTAACAGAACCTGGCGCAGAACTTGAGCCATCAGTTACCATGGTTTGAATGGAGTCAATCACAATAACTTTGGGCTGTACTTCTTTGGCAAGTTTTACGATTTTTTCAAGATGAGTTTCACTTAGTAACAAGATATCTTCATCGATACCTAATCGAATTGCTCGATCACTCACTTGTTCTGCTGACTCTTCACCACTCACATATAGCGTAGTATCGTTTTTATTAATTGCAGCCATGGCTTGCAAAATAAGAGTGGATTTACCAATACCTGGATCACCGCCTATTAACACTACCGACCCATCAACTAAGCCTCCACCTAAGGTTCTATCAAGTTCACTTAAGCCAGTACTAAGACGCTCTCGATGTTCAGATTTAACATTGGACAGATTTTGCACTACAGAAGCAGGAAGATCTTTAAGACTTTCTGGCTTAGAGGCAGCACTGGTAGATAGAACAACTTCTTCTAATGTATTCCACTCTTTACAAGTAAGACATTGTCCAGCCCACTGAGGCTGTGAGGCGCCACAATCTCGACAAACAAATTCACTCTTTGTTTTTGCCATATTGTTATTTATTCATGAGTTTTTCAATCTCATTCTTGAATGCCTCAATATCTTGAAATTGTCGATAAACTGAGGCGAAACGGATATAGGCCACCTCATCAAGCGCCTTTAACTCCTCCATCACCCACTCACCAATTTTGGTAGAAGGGACTTCACGCTCTGCTTGCGTCATAAGCTTACGCTCAATGCGCTGAATAGCCGTTTCAATTTGTGAAGTTTTAACTGGACGTTTTTCTAACGCTTTAAGCAAACCCGAACGAAGCTTATCCTCGCTAAAAGATTCACGAGATTCATCGCTCTTAACCAAACGAGGCAGGTTTAAATCAACCGTTTCTCGAGTTGAATAACGCTCAGAGCAAGAAGTGCACTCACGACGACGACGCACTTGAGAGCCGTCATCAATTAAACGAGTGTCTAAAACCTTGGTATCGTCAGACTGGCAAAACGGACAGCGCATTCTCCCCCTTGATAAATGCTATTTGTAAACTGGGTGTGCTGCACAAAGTTCGGAAACTTTTGCTTGCACTTGCTCGATGATCGATTGGTTTTCAAGATCATCACAAATGTCACACATCCATGAAGCTAAGTTTGCACAATCAGTCTCGTCAAAACCACGTGTAGTAACTGCTGGCGTACCGACACGAATACCACTTGTTACAAATGGTGACTGTGGATCGTTCGGAACGGCATTCATATTAACTGTAATATGTGCAGCACCTAATGCTGCATCAACTGCCTTGCCAGTCAGTCCTTGATCAATAAAACTTACCAGGAACAAATGATCGTCAGTACCACCCGATACTACATCAAAACCACGCTCAATAAAGGTTTTGGCCATTGCTTGTGCGTTGACTTTTACTTGCTTTTGATAAGTTGTATATTCGTCACTCATTGCTTCTTTAAAGCACACTGCTTTAGCAGCAATAATATGCATTAGTGGGCCACCCTGAATACCTGGAAAGATCGCAGAATTTAATTTCTTTTCAATTTCTTCATTAGCCTTAGCTAGAATCAAACCACCACGAGGGCCGCGCAATGTCTTGTGTGTAGTAGTAGTTGTAACATCAGCAATGCCAACTGGAGATGGATACTGACCTGTTGCAATCAATCCAGCAACGTGAGCCATATCAACCAATAAATAAGCGCCAATTGAATCGGCAATATCTCGAAAACGTTGCCAATCAACCACACGTGAATAGGCTGAAAAACCAGCGATAATCATTTTAGGATTGTGTTCTTTTGCTAGTGCCTCAACTTGAGCATAATCAATTTCACCTGTGGCTTCATCTAAACCATACTGGATAGAATTAAAGTTTTTACCTGAAAACGAAGGAGCCGCGCCGTGAGTTAAGTGGCCGCCATGAGCAAGACTCATACCTAAAATAGTATCGCCCGGAGTCAACAAAGCTTGAAATACTGCTGCATTTGCTTGCGATCCAGAATGAGGTTGAACATTTGCATAATCCGCTCCGAACAACTCTTTAGCACGATCAATTGCTAATTGTTCAACAACATCCACATGCTCACAACCACCATAGTAACGCTTCTTTGGATAACCTTCAGCATATTTATTTGTTAATTGCGAACCTTGAGCTTCCATGACCGCAGGAGAAGTGTAATTTTCACTAGCAATTAGCTCAATGTGCGCTTCTTGACGAGCCATTTCCGCATCAATTGCATTAGCAATATCTGCGTCTACCATACTTAGTGTGTTAGATCTTTCAAACATGATTCTCCTTGTAAATCTTCTATAAATAAATTAGAATTAATTTTATCTTAATTTGCCAATACACAGAATAATTATGCCCCAAATATTAGTCCCTCTAGCCAATGGATTTGAGGAAATTGAAGCTATTAGCATTATTGATGTTTGTCGGCGTGGAGAGATAGACGTTATTGTTGCTGGCGTTGACACGAAAATTATTGTAGGTACTCATAATATTTCTGTTGTTACGGACTGTATGATAGATGAAGTTATGATTGATTCATTAGATATGATTGTTTTGCCCGGTGGCTGGGCTGGTACTGAAATACTTGCCAATCATGCTACTGTACAGGCTATCTTAAAACAAATGAAGCACGAGGATAAATATATTGGTGCAATCTGTGCAGCGCCATATGCACTTAATGCTGCAGACGTACTTGGCAACAACTTTACCTGTTATCCTTCCATTGAAGATAAAATTCAAAAACAAGGTTACAATAAAGAGGCAGACACAGTTATAGATAGCAAAATTATTACTTCAAAAGGGGTTGGTACGGCAATTTGTTTCGCACTTGAAATTATTAAAACTTTACAAGGAAAAGCAAAGTATCAGCAAATAAAACAAGCAATACTGGCTAAATGCTAATTAATATTTCAAGATGACAATAGACATTCAACACCTTATATCAATCGTTAAAAAAACAGCTAAAGAAGAACTTCTCCCTCGTTTTCAGCATGTGGCCAAACAATACAAATTAGACGGCAGTATTGTAACTGAAGCAGATATAGCCGCACAAAAGAGAATACAAGAAAGTTTGTATAACTTATATCCAGAAATAACTTTACTTGGTGAAGAGATGAGTGCAGAAGAACAGCTTAATGCATTAAGCAATCATAATGGAGTATGGGTTTTAGACCCTATAGATGGGACTAGTAATTTCTCCCATGGCCTACCTTATTATTGTGTGTCGCTAGCTTTGATTCAAAACCAAGAGGTACAGCTAGGCATTGTTTATGATCCTGAGCGCGATGAGTGTTTTTATGCACAGAAAGACCAAGGTGCATTTTTAAATAATAAAAAACTGAATGCGCCTGATTACAGTACATCTCTTAACCAGGCAATTGTTGGTGTAGATTTAAAGCGCCTACCTGTAAAAATTGCAGCCGAACTCGCTAGCAATCCACCTTATGCATCGCAACGTAGTTTAGGATCTATAGCGCTTGATTGGTGTTGGGTTTCTACTGGACGAATCCAGGCCTATCTTCATGGAAAGCACAATCTTTGGGACTATGCAGCCTGCTGGCTCATTCTTGAAGAAGCCAATGGAGCATCTAAAACCATAAATGGTGACTGTGTGTTTACCCCAACCATGGAGCACAAATTTGCAATGGCTGCGGTATCAACTGATCTTTTGAATGAGTGGTTTTCGATTATCAACGAGAAATCCATTTAAATAAAAAAGACATAAAAAAAAGGCCGCAGTTGCGGCCTTTTTTTTACAATAATTTAATTAAAAATTATGGCTTTTTAGGAGTTTCGTATGGTACTTCTTTCTGTACTGCGCTCCATTCTGTTTGGTAACCTACGTGAAAACCTGGCTGTACTTCACCATTAACTCTATTTTGAGTTGTTGTAACCTTGTGTCCCGCAACTTCAACTGAACCTGTTGGAATCTTAGGTCTTTGCATTTGTCCGCTCATATTCTACTCCTAGAAAATTTAAAATATCCGTTGCAATAAGCTACAACTTAAAAATATTTTAATCAAATAATTAATCCAAGTAATTATACATCGATGCTCATCAATATAGCAAATTTTTTTATCATCAATTGTTCTGTTTTTTAAAATTAATTAGGTTTGCAAATTGAGCAATTAGCATCTTTGTTAACTTTAACCGTTCTAAAATCAAAACTCAATGCATCAACCAGCATTAACTTGCCTGTAAGCTGTTCACCAATATTTATAACCACTTTTAATGCTTGAAGCGCTTGCATGGTACCCAGCATTCCTGAGACGGGCGCCAGTATACCGTTACTCGTACAGTTTTCATCACTGTTACCGTCCGGCGAGTACAAACATTGATAACAAGGTTGGTCAATTTCATAACCTTTGAACACTGAAATTTGACCCTCAAAACGAATAACTGCTGCAGAAACAAGCGGAACACGTTCTTGAACACATAGTTCATTTATTTTAAAACGAGTTTCAAAATTATCTGTACCATCCAATACCACATCAACTTTATTCAACCAATCTGCTAAATTATTCTCATTCAGATCAGTGATGGTAGTTACCTTAATATTAGGATTAATTTTTAGAAGCTTTTCTTTCGCTGAGTCAACTTTTAATTTATTAATATCTGACGTATGATGAATAACTTGGCGCTGCAAGTTAGATAATTCCACTCGATCAAAATCTGCAATAATTAAATGCCCAACACCAGCGGCAGCCAAATACATAGAACTTGGTGCTCCCAACCCACCCATACCAATAAGCAGCATTGTCGAATTTAACAATGCTTCTTGACCCTCAATGCCAACTTCTGGCAACATGATCTGACGCGAATATCTGAGTAAATCTTGATCGTTCATTGATTAAAGTATTTGTCTATTTTTGGTGTAATTAACATGGCACAATAAGGTTGGTTTGGATTATTGTTATAATAGTTCTGATGATAATTTTCAGCTGGGTAAAACAAATCTAACGCGCTCACCTCAGTGACAATATTATCACCTAATTTTTGCACAAATTGCTTAGCCTGTATTTGCTGCTCAGTGTTTGTATAAAAAACTGCTGACCGATACTGCGTACCTTTGTCATTACCTTGTTGATTGAGTGTTGTTGGATCGTGTGTAGCAAAAAATACTGACAACAATTCCTCAAAAGTAACAATTACCTCATCGAATTCTATCTTAACCACCTCTGCATGCCCTGTTGTTCCAGTACATATATCTTGATAAGTTGGCTTTTGAGTTGTGCCATTACAATAACCAGAAGTGGCATTTAATACGCCTTTTATGCGTTGAAACACAGCCTCAACACACCAAAAACATCCACCGGCAAAATAAGCTGTTTGCATGTATGATAAAGTTTTATTAAAAGCATTAGTATAATCGATGAGCGCTCTAGAAGTGATTGTACAACTTAAATCTTTAGCAACTATTGAAAGAAAAATAGCGAATGAAAAATTTTTCAAAATGGGTACTGGTCAATATTCAGAGTATGACCAGTTTATTGGCGTCCGTGCTTCACAAACTAGGACTCTTGCAAAACAATACTTTAAAGCCATCACCTTTACAGAAATTGATAAATTAATCAAACACCCTATTCATGAAATACGCCATTGTGCGTTAATCATCCTAGTTAACAAATATCAAGCCAACAATAAAGAAGCAGTTTTTAACTACTACTTAAACAATCTTGATTCGGTTAATAATTGGGATCTGGTTGACACCACAGCGCCACACATTATTGGACATTATATTTTCAATCATCATGACAAACTGCACCTCTTAACTGATTTGGCTTATTCAAAAAATTTATGGAAAAGACGTGTCGCTATAATAGCTACATTAACATTTATAAAGCGAAGTTTATTTACACCTACGCTAACAATTAGTAAGATACTTTTTGATGACCAAGAAGATTTAATTCAAAAGGCAGTTGGCTGGATGTTAAGAGAGATTTACAAAAAAGATAGTAACCTTTGTAAAGCCTTCATTCAAGAAAACTATGCACAACTACCTAGAACTACTTTAAGATATGCAATTGAACACATGCATGAAAATGAGCGTCATCACTACTTAAAAGGAAGTTTTTAATGTATCAAATTAGCTTTTACGTACCTGAAAAAGATTTAGAATTGGTTAAAAACGCCATGTTTAATGCAGGCGCAGGAAAATTTAATAATTATGAAAATTGCGCTTGGCAAACAATTGGTATGGGGCAATTCAAACCCATCAATAATGCCAATCCAACTATTGGTGCACTTGATGAACTTGAAGCTATAGAAGAATATAAGGTTGAAATGATGTGTGTAGAAGATAACTTACAAATTGTCATCGAAGCTATGAAATTTGCACATCCTTATGAACAAGTAGCTTATAGTGTTTATAAAATGGATAATATATGAATTCGACAGCTCCTTACGAACATGGCTTTATGTTGAGTCTTTTGATTCTAGCTATTGGTGGGCTGATTTGGCTTTTTTTGCCATTTATACCTGCCTTGTTTTTCTCGTTGTTAATTGCCATTGCAACCTATGGCCAATACAATAAATTGCGCATAAGATTTTCTGATACTGTTGCAGCATTGTTAACAACACTAATGGTTACCGTTATCTTAATATTGCCACTAGGATATATTTTATTGGTTAGTGGACTTGAGATAACTTCTTTAATACAGAATATTGATAATAACTTTTCTCTTGAACAGATTAATCAAATAACTACTAGTACAATTAGCGCTCTGCCAATGTCCGAGTCTATCAAACATACTTTATTGTCAAGTCTTGACACTCATTTGGATAGCTTGCTAATCACTGCAAAAGATTTTTCTATTACAATACTAAAAAGTATTGCTAGCTTATCTTCAGGGTTTTTACTGTTTTTAATTATTGTAATATTTTCGTTATTCTATTTTTATATTGACGGTCAAAAACTTGTTAAAAAAATTAAAGATTTATCACCACTTGAAAACCACCTTGATGATATCTTGCTCGATTCTTTTGCCAATTTATCAATCGCACTAGTAGGTAGTGTCTTTATCATTGCACTGCTACAAGGGCTAGTGTTTAGTATTGGCGCAATGATTGTAGGATTGCCTGTTTTATACTTCGGAATTGCCATGGCACTTGCAAGCTTTATACCTATCCTTGGTGGCTTAATCATTTGGCTACCTCTAAGTCTATACCTATATGCACAAGGGCAAATCGTTGATGCTATGATTATTGTTATTTTTGGCGCACTATTAATTGGAACCATAATCGATCATTTTATCCGCCCTATTATTATCAAAAAATGCTCAAACCAAGCGGATAATTCTAGCGCGCTTGACCATACACTGTTAACCGTTCTTTCTACCCTTGCCGGCATTATGCAATTCGGCATTATGGGGTTATTTGTTGGGCCACTCATTGCGGCTATGGCGATCAGCATATTTGATGTCTATACCATCAAGTACGTAGACTCTCTAGATCGAAGTTAAAACTGCTTTCTAGTAGTTCGAGCATAATCAGGTATAATACGGCTCTTTAATTCACAATAGAGTGCTTATGTTAGATAAATTAGTTGAATACATCAAAAACAACCACCCAGATACAAATGTTGATGCATACTTAGATGCAAAATATATTCAACTCAATAATACGCAGTTAAAACAAATTGCTGATGCACTTGAACGTGGCGACTTAACAACAACTCCCGCTTCTAACTGTGGTGCTAGCCATTTTATTTTTCATTTTGGTTCAACCATTATTTTGTTGCAAAAAAATTCAACTGAATCAAATGCGGTTTTTACTGCTGAACTTGCCTGGGAAACTGATTTTTTATCAGTAAGGTCAGTTAGAGACAAGGCTAAAGGCTTCTATTTTATTAACTTTGAGTTTGATGATGATTACCAAGTAACCCTACTTGAAACGCAAAAAATTATTGATGGACACGTTAACAATACTGAAAAGAATCAGAAAATTGTTGACAAGGTTATGCCAGTTCTTAAAGGGTTTATGACAGCTATTTCAGATTAACTTAAACGTTATTTATTAGATAAAAACTAACCTTCTTGGGTTAGTTTTTTTAGTTTGGGTCCAGCCTTAAAACTGACTACTTTACGCGCAGATATTTCAACTTCTTCACCCGTTTTAGGATTCCTGCCTGGACGAGCAGATTTTTCTCTAATGATGAAATTACCAAAACTAGATAGCTTAACTTCTTCACCATGTCCAAGTGTTGATTGAATTTGAGCAAAGAAATTGTTAGTCAAAAGTAATGCTTGAGAATGAGTGATTTGCATTTCACGAACCAGGCTATCGGCGATATCTTTTTTACTAAGTGACATTATCTAAGTGCAGCAGAGAATTTATCTTTCATTAATCCTAATACCTCTTCTACTTTAGCATTAACCTCATCATCTGCTAATGTACCTTCTAATGATTGATATGCCAAATTAAGTGCTATACTCTTTTTACCTGCTTCAATGTGCTCACCTTCATAAACATCAAATAAGCTAACGCCAATGAAATGCTCTTGATCTAACTCTTTAATTGCATCCGTTAACTGCGCGACTGGCGTTGTCTGATCAACTACTAAAGCAATATCACGTTGGGCTTGCTGGTATGAAGAGAAAGGTAAATATTTTGAGATTTTTCCAGATAAGACAACTGCTAAATCAATCTCATACACATAACATTTTGATACGGATAATTCTTTTTGAACAATTGGTGATAAAGCACCAATCCAACCTACTTGCTGACCATCAAGCATAATCATAGCGGTCTGGCCTTTTTGTAAAGCAGGATGTTCAGCTGCTTCAAAATCAAATGATGCTGATGTTAAGCTAAGTATCGACTCAAGATCGGCCTTGGCATCAAAAAAGTCTAATGGCTGAGTTTCACTAGACCATTGTGCGTCAAAACGATTACCTGAAATAACACCAGCTAATTTATTGGATTGCTCGTCAGCATTAACACCACTAAAACATAGGCCAATTTCAAAAAATCTTGCATCTGTATGTCCGCGCCTTTGATTAGATTCTACCGTTTGCAACAAGCCTGCCCATAGTGAGGATCGCATGGTTGACATATCAGCTGATATTGGATTTGATAATGTAATTTTTTTAGCGGATGGGTCAATTAAATCTTGGTATTTCTCAGAAATAAAACTATACGTAATTACCTCTTGATAGCCACGACTAACCAAAGCTTGCATGACATCATACTTATCAATTTTCGCTTCTTGGATAGCATTGATATTAGCATCTAAAGATAACTTTTGCACTGGCAATTTATCGTAACCATATAATCTTGCCAACTCTTCAATTAAATCAGCAGGAATACGAATATCAAACCTAAAACTTGGTGGAATAATCGTCCAAGAATCATCGGTTTTATTGCTGATTTCAAAATCAAGGTTAATAAATTTTTCCTCAATCCAATTACTATCTAATTCAAAGCCTAATACTTGCTGAATTTTGGATTTTGTTATAGTAATAGGTGTAAGTTCAGGTAATGCTGTTTCGTCGATATTAGTACTAATTTCACTCACTTCACCGCCACAGATTTGGGTTACTAATTGTGCGGCACGATCAAGTGCTAATTCAGTAATACCAAAATCAACGCCGCGTTCAAATCGTAGTGATGACTCTGTATGTAATCCATAATCTCTTGCCTTTCCGGCAATAGATACCGGTTCAAAGAAAGCACTTTCTAATAATATGTCAGTTGTTGATGCTTGTGTCGCGCTTAACTCACCACCCATAACACCTGCGATTGCTAATACAGAGTTGTCATCTGCAATCACAAGTGTATTGTCTTTTAGCTCAACGGTTGATTCGTTTAATAATTCAAGTGTTTCACCTGCAACAGCATTTCTAACATTAATTGCACCATTGATTCTACTAAGATCAAAAGCATGCATTGGTTGACCTAATTCCATTAATACATAGTTAGTAATATCCACGACTGGCGAGTGTGTTGCCTGACCTGATCTAAGTAATTTATCAGTCATCCATTTTGGTGTGTTAACCGTATTATCGATACCCTTAATTTCTCTGGTTAAGTATTTAGGGCATGCGGCTACATTGCTAACTTTAGTTGAAATACTTGACTCTCCAACTGTTTTTACTTCAACTTCTGGCATAACAAATGCCATGTTGTAATTAGCACTAACTTCACGAGCCACCCCTAGTACTGAAAAACAGTCGCCACGGTTAGGGGTTATATCTAATTCAATAATATTATCATCAAGATCTAGATATTCTCTAATATCTTGACCAATTGGCGCTTCACTATCTAGCTCTGCAATGCCATCAGAGGTATCACTCATACCTAATTCAGACTCAGAACAGATCATCCCAAAAGATTCGACACCACGTAGTTTGGCTTTTTTAATTTTAAAATCACCTGGTAACTTAGCGCCAACTAAAGCTGCCATTACCTTAAGACCTGTACGTATATTTTTAGCGCCACATATAATCTGTACTGGATCAGCTTCGCCGACATCGACTTGACAGAGGTTAAGCTTATCTGCATCAGGATGTTTTTCACACGAAAGCACATGCCCCACCACCACTTTAGTAAAGCTTGGTGCAACAGTGTCAATGCCATCTACTTCTAAGCCGGCCATTGTTAATTGTTCAGCTAATACTTCGTCTGTAACTAAAGGTGAGATCCACTCACGTAACCATGATGTTGAAATATTCATATATTTATTTAAATTGTTTTAGAAAACGAACATCGTTTTCAAAGAATAGTCTAAGGTCATTAACACCGTAACGTAACATGGCCAAACGCTCAACACCCATACCGAATGCTAATCCTGTGAAGTCTTCAGAGTCTACATTGACAGAATTTAAAACATTTGGGTGCACTACACCACATCCTAGCACCTCGAGCCAGCCAGTTTTTTTACAAACACGACAACCCTCACCGCCACAAATTACACATTCAATATCCGCTTCAGCAGAGGGCTCGGTAAACGGAAAATACGAAGGACGGAAACGCACTTGCAAGTCTTCTTTTTCAAAGTAAGCACGTAAGAAATCAATTAACAACCCTTTTAACTGTGCAAAATTTGCATTCTTATCAACAATCAAACCTTCAACCTGATGAAACATCGGTGTATGAGTAATGTCTGAGTCGCAACGATATACTCTACCTGGCGCAATAATTCGTACCGGTGGATCTTGTTTTTCTAAGGTACGGATTTGCACAGGCGAAGTGTGCGTTCTTAGTACGGTACTGCCATCAAAATAAAAGGTATCGTGCATTGCACGAGCTGGATGATGTTCTGGGATATTTAATGCCGTAAAATTATGGAAGTCATCTTCGATTTCGGGACCGGTAGCAACCTCAAAGCCATTTTTGGCAAATAACGATTGAATACGTTTTAGCGTAATAGTCACTGGATGCAAACCACCCATTTCGGTATTACGCCCTGGAAGAGAAACATCAACCTGCTCTTCTAACAGTCTTTTTTCTAATTCAATCGTTTCTAAATGATTTTTTCTATCAGTAAGCTGTAACTGAACATCTACCTTAGCCTGATTAATGGCTTCACCCATTTTAGGACGATCTTCCTTTGAGAGTTTTCCTAAGCCTTTTAGTAATGCGGTTAACTCACCCTTCTTACCCAGAAAGGTAACTCTAATTTCATCCAGTGCTTTTAAGTCTTGCGCATCAGAGATGGCCAGATTTGCTTTTTCAAGAATTGTATTAATCATCTAGTTTAATAATTTGGTATGAAAAAAGCCATGATAAATCATGGCTTTAGTTTGGACTATTTAGCTGCTTTAGCTATAGCCTCTTTTGCTTGATCCGCAATCTTTGCGAATGCGGCTTTATCAAAAATTGCAATATCTGATAAAACTTTACGATCGATCTCGATGCCTGCTTTGTTCATGCCATCAATTAATCTTGAATAGCTTAAACCACAATTACGAGCCTCTGCATTAATACGTACAATCCAAAGTCTACGGAACTGACGTCGCTTTTGACGACGGTCACGGTATGCATATTGACCCGCTTTAATTACCGCTTGCTTAGCAACACGATAGACTTTTGATCTTGCACCGTAATAGCCTTTAGCTTTCTTTAAAATTTTCTTATGTTTTGCGTGCGCTTGCACACCTCTTGATACTCTTGCCATTTTTTATTCTCCTTAACTGTACGGTAACATTCTACGAACCATTGGTACATCTACCTTCTCTACTGTATCAGGTGCACGTAAACCACGTTTTCTTGAAGTACTCTTTTTAGTCAAGATATGACGCAAGTGAGAGTGTTTACACTTGTAACCACCTTTAGCGGTTTTTTTGAAGCGCTTTGCAGCACCTCTATTGGTTTTTAACTTCGGCATAATTTTCTCCTTGTCCTTTGGACATATTTGTTATTCATATGAATAACTTATTATAAAACTGAAGAAATAACGAGGTGTAAATTAAACAAGGCATTCGGTCTTGGACAGTACACCTAGGTACGGTAAAGACTGAATAACGCAGTATAATTTAACGCATCGTTACTTCTTCTTTGATTTGGGTGCCAGCATCATGCCTAGCTGACGACCCTCCATTTTTGCCTTCTGTTCAACATTAGCAAATTCTTCTGTATCTTTTTCAATTCTGTCTAGCATTTCCATGCCCAGCTCTCTGTGTTGCATTTCACGACCACGGAACCATATACTTACTTTAACCTTATCACCATTATCTAAAAACTTAACCAAATTTCTAAATTTAATTTGGTAATCACCTTCTTCGGTACCTGGACGGTACTTAATAGTTTTAACTTGAGTCTTCTTCTGTTTCTTTTTAGCTTCTTTCTTTTGTTGTTTTAATTCATAGACATATTTACCAAAATCCATGATTTTACAAACAGGTGGTACAGCATTTGGTGACACTTCGACTAAGTCTAAATTAGCTTCTTTTGCTTTTTGCTTAGCTTCATTAGTATCTACAATACCAACTTGCCCACCCTGGGCATCAATTAATCGAACTTCTGAAACTCTAATATAGTCATTAACTCGAGTTTTGTTCTTATTTGATTTATTAATAATTATCCCTCTATTGTTTCTTTATTTACCAATTCTACAAACGCCTCGATCGACATAGAACCTAAGTCTTCGCCGCCGCGTTTGCGCACTGAAATTTCATTATTTTCCATCTCACGTTTACCCGCTACTAAAATATACGGATAACGTTGCATGGAATGCTCGCGTATTTTAAAGCCTATCTTCTCATTACGCAAGTCTGATATCACTCTAAGCCCTTGTTTTTTTAACTTTTTGTTGACGTCTTTAACAAAATCAAATTGTTTTTCAGAGATGTTAAGCACAACCGCTTGGATTGGAGCCAACCAAGATGGGAAGGCACCTTCATATTGCTCGATTAAAATTCCAACAAATCTTTCTAGTGATCCAACAATAGCACGGTGCAACATAACAGGTGTTTGCTTTGAATTATCTTCTGCAATATATTGAGCATCTAAGCGCTCTGGCATAGAGAAATCGACTTGTAATGTGCCACATTGCCACTCTCTTGCTAAACAATCTTTCAAGACAAATTCAATCTTAGGGCCATAGAACGCACCTTCACCCTCTTGCAATTCCCAATTGATACCTTTAGCATCCAACGCTTCAGCCAATGCCGCTTCAGCACGATCCCAAACTTCATCTGAGCCTACACGCTTCTCTGGTCGAGTTGAGAGTTTAATATCCACATTATCAAAACCAAAATGCTTATAAACGTCAAAAGTTAGGTCGATAAAATTAGACACTTCAGACTGGATTTGATCTGCAGTACAAAAAATATGCCCATCATCTTGTACAAAATTACGCACACGCATTATTCCATGTAACGTGCCTGATGGCTCATTACGATGACATGAACCAAATTCAGCTAAGCGCAATGGCAGGTCACGATATGACTTTAAGCCTTGATTGAAAATTTGAATATGAGCCGGACAGTTCATTGGTTTCACTGCATAGTCACGGTTTTCACTATTGGTAGTGAACATGGCATCGCCAAATTTATCCCAGTGGCCTGACTTTTCCCATAAGGTTCTATCGATTAATTGAGGGGTGTGAACCTCTTTGTAATCATTATCTCTAAACACTGTGCGCATATACTGTTCAACGATTTGATAAAGCGTCCAACCTTTTTCATGCCAAAACACCATGCCTGGTGCTTCTTCTTGCATATGAAACAAATCTTGTGTTTTACCGATCTTACGATGATCGCGCTTTTCAGCCTCTTCCAAACGATGCAGATGTGCATCTAAATCTTCCTTGGTTGCCCAAGCAGTACCATAGACGCGCTGAAGCATTTCGTTGTCACTGTTACCACGCCAGTAAGCACCAGCTAGCTTCATCAGTTTAAAAGCTTTAAGTCTTGAGGTTGATGGCACATGAGGTCCGCGACACAAATCAATAAAATCACCTTGCTTGTATAAAGAAAGTGTTTGATCCGCTGGAATAGATTCAATAATTTCAGCTTTATAATGCTCGCCTTTAGCTTTGAAAAATTCTACCGCTTCATCGCGTGACATTTCACTACGCTCAATCTTTAAACTTTGCTTAACCAGCTTCTTCATGTTTTTTTCAATTTGCACTAAATCAGCTTCTGAAAAACCATCTTTGTAAGCAAAATCATAGAAAAAGCCATTATCAATTACTGGTCCGATTGTAACTTGTGCTTCTGGATATAGCATTTGAGTAGCTTGTGCCAATAGATGTGCCGTAGAATGACGAATCACTTCAAGACCTTCTTCATCCTTAGCTGTAATAATTGACACACTAGCATCTGCTTCAATCATGTAAGAAGCGTCAACCATTTCACCATTCACCTTGCCGGCAAGAGTCGCTTTAGCTAAACCAGAACCGATGGACTTAGCAACTTCAAATACGCTTAGCGCTTGATCAAAAGATTTTTCAGTGCCGTCTGGCAAGGTAATGATTGGCATGATAAAAATATCAATAAATAAAAGCGTTCATTTTACCTTATTCTAAGGCAGATATTTGCTCAACCATTAGCTGTAGAGAAGTATTTCCACGCCAGATATTTATAGCAAGTTTATAGGCAACTGTTACGATTTCTGATTCGAGTGGCGCTTGAAAAAAAGCTATTCCATCATGAACTTGAGCATCTCCTTTGAGTTTTAAACGACATTTAAGATGTTTTTCACCCACAATTTTCTGATCAACGATTTCAAATTCACCATAAAAAACAGGCTCTTCAAACCCTTGCCCCCATGGGCCTGCCTGTTTAAGGACTTCGGCATTAGCTAAAGAAATATCACAAGCTTCAAGTTTCCCGTCAGTTAATAGATCAACAGTTGGAATTTCATTGTTTAGATGTGTCTTAATAGCTGCGTCAAATGCTCGCTTAAATGAATAAAAATTCTCAGCTTCGATACTTAAGCCTGCAGCCATTGCATGGCCACCAAATTTTAATATTAAACCTGGATTATCTCGATCCACCAAATCCAATAGATCTTTAATATGAACACTTGGGATTGAACGTATTGAGCCTTTTAAAAATGAGCCAGATTTAGCAAATACAGCTACTGGGCAATGATAATCCTCCTTGAGCTTGCCTGCAACGATACCGACAATACCTTCATGCCAAGATGGGTCAAACAAGCTTAATGAAAATTTACCTTCTGATACATCTTGGCTATCGACAATGGCTTGCGCCTCATCTTGAATGCGAGTTTGCTCTTCTTTGCGTTTTTGGTTAAAAGCTTCAAGTTCACTAGCATAACGCCTCGCATCGTTCATATCCTCAGTCAATAAACATTTAATACCTCTAGAAATATCACTGAGGCGCCCTGCAGCATTAAGACGAGGACCTACAGCAAAACCGAGATCACTTGCTTGTAGAGTTGGCGCTTGCCTGTTGGCAATTTCAAGTAGTGCCAAAATTCCCGGAGAACATTGCTTGGCCTGTATGCGCTTAATTCCTTGATCGATCAAGATACGGTTATTTTGATCCAATCTCACTACATCAGCCACAGTGCCTAATGCCACTAGATCTAATACTTTGCGTAAATCGGGCAATGGAATGCTGTTGTTTACAAAATATTGATTTTTATTAAGGTGGGTTTTAAGTGCTGAAAACAAATAAAAACATACACCTACACCGGCCAAGTTTTTACTTAAAAATGCACACCCTTTTAAATTTGGATTGATGATAGCGTCAGCTTCGGGCAACTCATCGCTCGGCAAGTGATGGTCTGTAATAATCACTTTAATGCCTGATGCTTTAGCTAATTGAGCACCATCAAAACTTGATATACCGTTATCAACAGTGATAATCAGATCTGGCTGCTTCTCACGTATGGCTAATTGGACAATTTCCGGTGACAATCCATAACCATGTTCAAATCGATTAGGCACTAAAAAATCAACGTATTTAGCACCCATCATTCTCAATGATTTAACCGCTACAACTGATGCAGTAGCTCCATCACAATCAAAATCACCAATAATTAAAATACGTTTTTGCTCTAGCAGTGCGTTTTCAAGCAACAACAGTGCCTGATCTAACTGGTCAAAATTGGGTGTCAGTAAATCAGACAAACCTAAAGATAGCTGAGATTCACTCATGCCACGAGCGGCATATATTTTTTTTAAAAAACTCGGAATATCATCCGAATAAGAATCAAATAAGGTCGAATCAAATTGCCTAGTTAGCATCACTCACCAAACGCACATAGGCATCAAATGATTTATCAGAGCCTTTACTGCCCCCATAGAAAAATGGCACATCAATCGCAATATCACCGTTCACTTGATCTGAACTCCAATAAGACTTTAATTGTGTATTTTTAAAAAAATCTTGATTGATCAATAAATCCTCATCACCGTATACCAATAGTGTTCTTAACTCAGATTCAGTTGGTAGTCTCCATTTTTTTTGCTTACAAAGTTTACTATTTTTAATCGCATCAACATAAGCCTGGGTATTGCATGATTTAGACCAATGACAATTATGAGAATAATCCCCATTAGCCACACCACTGCGGCCATCAAACCAAGTGTATGTGTTTTTTGTATTTTGCAGGCCTATACTATCAAGTTTAACCTCCCAGAGTAAGTTAGTTTTATTATCAAGGACGCAACGATAATCAGAAGATGTACCACCTACCACAACACCTTCTTGTGATATTTTAAATAACTGCGCTGAAGCTGAACTCATCAATAAAAATAAAAAGAAAAATAAAATATTATGCTTCATGGGTGATTAACTGGGTTATTCGTTTAGCACTTTCAGGTGCCATATTAATGCCATTACGAAAATGACCGGTATTTATAAACACGTTGTCAAATTCAGAATGTTTGCCAAGTATCACTTTCGCAGATGTACTTGCTGGTCTGAATCCTGACCAATGATGTTCAATTTTAGCTTGGGATAATGTCTCATAACGATTTAATGCAAAATCATGTAAAGATTGGCATGTTTCATCATCAATAGCGCGATCAAAACCAACATTTTGCATTGTAGAGCCAACCACAATGCGTCCGTCTTTTCTAGGAATTATATAACGACCCTTATCTAGCACGATATGCTTAACAACTCCTGGTTTAGATTTTAATAAAATCATTTGTCCTTTTATTGGAAACACCTTCTCTTTTAATGTTAACCACTGAGAGCTCCATGCACCTGAACAAACAACCACATAATCAGACAAATAATTCCTGTGCAAGGTTTTAACACCAATAACTGCACCATCTTTTATTAACAACTCGTCGACCTTGGCTTGCTCAAAAATTTTCACACCTTTCTTAATAATATCCGCTTTTAAAGCTTTTAATAGTCGTGGATTACGCACTTGGCCAATATTGGCAAATAACGCACCCGACTGATGAGCTTGGTAATCCAACCCATGAGATTTCATCCAGATTTTAGCTTCAGGCAAGTCGTATTCATCCATCATTAATAAGCCCGATTTTAAAAATTGCGGATCGATACCGGTATCTTCAAAAAGCTGAGCACATAATTGCTCATACACTACTTGTGATGCAATGCTTAATTCGTTAGTAAGATTGTCATACTTCCAAGGATACAATGGTGAAATAATCCCTCCACCAGCCCAAGAGGACTCTTGTGCACATTGCTGCTGATCAAGTAACGTCACTTTAGCACCTGACAAAGCAAGAGATCTAGCAGTCATCATGCCTATCACGCCTCCGCCAACTACTAAGCAATCACTCATTATTTTGACCTCTTTCCATCTCTATAATCGACTAGAATTAATAAAATAACGCCAATTGTAATTGTTATATCGGCAACATTAAATATAGGCCAAGAGAAGTTCTGATAATGCAAATCAATAAAGTCAATCACAAAACCAAGCAACGCTCGATCGATTAAATTACCAACAGCGCCAGATAGTATTAAGCTTAATGCAGTAAGCTTAAGCACCTGCTCTTTACTGGTCTTTATCATCCAGATAACAAGTGCTAGGCTGGCAATAGCTGAAATAGTAACCAATAAGTATTGCTGCCAACCGTCTTCACTAGCTAAAAAACTAAAAGCAGCACCATAATTATGCACGTGAGTTAAACTTAAAAAATTGTTTATTTCAAGAGATTCGTTTGGCTTGAAGTATCCATATACTAATAATTTTGTCACTTGATCAGCAATGATCAATAGTAATACCAAAAGAAACCACTGCGCATGTCTCATGGTTTGCTAGGATTATATTTAATAATGGTTACGATAGGCACGACAAATCCAATAATAACAACAACCCAGAGTAAACTACCTAGTTCGCTATAATCCTGCGCTGTAGTGATAACGCCATCAGTAACTACTTCACGACTAACAACAAACAATTGATTTAGGTATTTAGTAAACAATCCACCAGCACTCAAGGCGATATTCATCAAACTTGCCATTAGCGCAAACCAGGTTCCTTTTTTACCCTCAGGTGCGTAAATAGCGACCAATGTTAACATTAATACTTGTGCAATGTAATCAAATGGTGAGGCCATTGCAGTATCAACCAAGGCAACAGTACGCGCATCAAAACCTAACATGGTATGAATGTCATAGTACATAGCTACAATTGGCAGAGATAATAATGTACCTATAATAGTTAAGAAAATCAGCACTTCTGCAATATCGCGCTTGATAATAAATTTGGCTGAGAACCACATGCCAGCTAGAGCAATGCCACCGCCAATAGCCGATAATTTAGCAAAAAAAGATTCATCAAATCCCAAGATATCAATTTGCCACCAGCTCAAACCTGCGCCAACCGATGGCATCGCTCGATAAACAAAGATAATAATCATTGCCATCTTAATATGGCGAATGGTATTTGCATCCAATTCGTTAATTAAGTCTGATAATAAATATAAAACCACAGACAACGAGATAACAAAAACAATTTCTTGAGAATAAGGCACATCGTTATAACCCATAAACACAATGAAAACTGCAAATATCAAGCCGCCATATAAAATATGTTTATTAATTGGAGAAACTGGGACGGGATTAAGCCTTACCAACGTCACACCTAGAATGGACAACAACGGTACAAATAATGCAATTTGGAAAATCACTTCGCGATTATCTTTAAAAACATCTGCCAACTCACCACCAATCCAACCAGTAATAAATATAGCGAATCCTAATGATAGGCGTGCCAACACTTGAATGGTGGCCAACTCTTGATTAATTACTTCTTGTGGCTGACTCTTGTCAACCACTTCTGTAGTCATGGTGTCAGCCACCACATCTTGCATAACAAAACCAACTACCGCTATAACACTGGCAAAAATATAAACGGTTTTCTTGGAAAAATCTTCAACAATGGCGTGATCACCTACCACTGCAATCATTAGCAATGAGCTAATAGTAATTAGCACTGCGCCAATATAAACATAAGATTTTCGATTAGAGCCAAAAATATTAATACTGTCAACCATTTGGCCGAAAATCATCTTTACTGTCCAAGGTACGCCAAGCCATACTGCTAGTTCTGCCAAATCAGCAGCCGTCAAATCAAGCGTCTCTTTAACCCAAAAATTTTCAGCAATAGCTGTAAACACACCACTACCATAAGCAAAATAAATTAGCAGAAGAGGAATGTAGCGCATTCTAAATGCGCGAATTGGGGTTAAGAAGATGTCTAACATTTTCAAACTACTAATTACAATAACAGTTGAATATTATAGGTGCTGTGTAGGTTATAATTTGTTTTTTATTAATGACATATTGGAGTTTCTATGGGTTTCATGACTGGAAAGAAAGCATTGGTTGTTGGCGTTGCCTCTAACCGCTCAATTGCATGGGGAATTGCTGAAGCAATGGCAAAACAAGGGTGTGAAATTGCACTCACTTATCAGAATGAAAAATTAAAAAAACGTGTAGACAAATGTGCAGAAGTTTGCAACTCTGACATTGTTATTGAATGTGATGTAGCTACTGACGAAGGTATTGAAAAAACTTTTACAGAACTAAAAAAACATTGGGATAATTTTGACATTATTGTGCATTCAGTTGCTTTTGCTCCACGTGAAGCTTTGGATGGCAATTATGTTGAAGCCACAACACGTGAAAATTTTGCCACAGCTCACGATATCAGCTCATACAGTTTTACAGCGCTGGCCAAATACGCCTCTCCCATGTTAAATGATAATGGCGCTTTATTAACCGTTAGTTATCTAGGCGCTATTCGCGCCATTCCAAACTACAATGTTATGGGTGTTGCCAAGGCATCTCTTGAAGCTAATGTTCGCTATATGGCGGCAGCTATGGGTCCTGAGCGTGGTATTCGAGTTAATGCTGTTTCTGCTGGCCCAATTAAAACGTTGGCCGCTTCAGGTATTAAAGATTTTGGTAAGCTACTTGACTATGCAGCTGATTCATCGGCACTTAAACGTACTGTCACTACCGAAGAGGTTGGTAATGCAGCTGCATTTTTGTGTTCAGACTTAGCCTCAGGTATTACTGGCGAGGTAACTTATATTGATTCTGGATATAGCTTCTACGATAAAGGCCCTGAATAACCAATCAACAGTCATAAAAAAAGCCTTGATTAATCAAGGCTTTTTTTATGAATCTTGGATTGTGTCTAGCTACTCTTTACAGCTTTGATTTAAAAGTTTCCAATCGCTCTTTATTTTAGATATTAATAAATATCTGAACTACTAAAAAAATCTAATCATCATAAGCCAACCCTAATACTAAATAATTATTTGAGTATAGCATGATAGATTAAAAAACCCTTATTTTTTGCATCTTATAAACTCTTGTTAAATACTTGAATATCCGCTTGTGATCGAAGCGTTTGCAAAATATTAACAAACACTTCGTTTGATTCAAACTCTAGCAAAGCATTCTCAAGATCTGTAGTTGGTATTTGGTTTTCAGAGATTTTTATAGCTGATAAGTCAATAACTATAGCATTTCCCTTATTTAAACTTTGGGCACTATATACAGAACTACCACTTGGCTTAGTTAATGCAAATACTTTACTAATGATGCCTGCATCAGCCTTAGTTGAATCACGCTTAACCCAACCAATCTTGATCCATTCTAATGAATTTTTATCCATTAATTGTTTCACTGAATCAGTGTCGCCAGCTTTGGCATGTTTAACAATTTGAGCGGCGATTTTATCAACAAAAGTTTTAGCAAGCAAACTGGTTAAATGTGTATTAATCTCACCCTTAACCTCTTCAAATGCTTTTTGACGTTGTGGCAATTGATCTTTTAAATGAATAACCATGAAGCGATCCTCTCCGAGCTCCAATACCTCTGAATTTTCTTTTTTATTTAGGACAACATCGCTAAATGCTGCCAGCACAAGTTTGGCATCAAGTTGTGTAGCTTGTCTATTGAAAAACTCAGTTGTTTGTAACTTTAACCCCATCTGATTAGCTAACTCTTCTAAATTCGCTTCATAGGCTAAGTTAGCCATCTGCTCAGTTAGCTTGTACAAATCTTTTTGTGCCTTAGATTGAGTATAAAGTTCAATTAATTCTGATTTAACACTATCAAATGACTTGACGGCACCAGATTTGATTACATTCAGTTTAATGATATGATAACCAAATTCAGATTTAACCAAGCCACTCAATTCACCTTCTTTCATGGAAAAAACGCTATCTTCAAAAGCACCAACCATAACGCCACGCGTAAATAAGCCTAAATCACCAGCAGAGTCTTTAGAACCAGGATCTTGAGAATACTCGGCAGCAAGCTTACCAAAATCACCGCCATTTTCTAGTAAGTCCAATACTTTTTTAGCAGTATCCTCATCCTCTAGTAAAATATGTTGTGCTTGACGCTCTTCATCAGAGGTAAAACGAGCCTGTTCATCTTCATAGAAATTAAACAATTCATCATCATTAACGCTAATATTTTTAGCAACTTCTGTTAATGAAAGCTCAACGAAGTCAATCTTAACTTGCTCAAGTGCAACAAACGATTCTTTCTGATTGTTATAAAAATTTTGAACGCTTTTTTCATCTACTTTAACCTTATCATTATAAGAATTAGCATCAAGTTGAATGTAACTGAATTGGCGCTGTTGATCGTTAAGCTGCTGTAGTCTAGTTAATTCCGATGGCAACATAAAGGCAGAATCAAGTAAATTGTATTTGATTTGATTTTGAGTCAATTCTTTGGACTTTATTGATTCATATTTAGTCGGGGTATAACCATTCAATCGTAATAATTGTTTATACGTATCAATTGAAAAGCGTCCCTGATCATGGAACAAATCATTTGTTTGAATGACTACGTTAAGCTCGGCGGTAGTCGTTGCATGAGACATACGCTGTGCTAACTGATCCAATAGACGTCTATCAATCATCTGATTAATAATAGATTGCTTTAGAACAGTGTCAAATTCTGTATCGTACTGCTCTGCTAACTTTTGCTGAAGGCGTCTTTTTTGTGGATTAAATTCAGCTAAAAACTCTTCTTTTGAAATTTCATCGTCATCAATACTGGCCACAACAATATTAGAGGCGCCAGTAAAGTATTCGTTAATACCAAATAAAGCAAACGGAATGGTGATTAAACCAACAATTAAATAGGCTAACCAGCCCTTGGTTTTATTTTTAATTGAACTAAGCATAGTAATTTAGGTGTTTGACTCTGAATAACAGATGTCAAAATTTAAATAATGAAAAACAAAGATTATAAACGAAAATGTTTATAAGAAAAAAGGGTGTTTTTAGATATATTTAAATTTGAAAGAATTTGGTTGCCAATACTTGAAAGTAATGGCGATCCGGAAGGGATTTGAACCCTCGACATCCTGCGTGACAGGCAGGCACTCTAACCAGCTGAGCTACCGGACCGAAATGTTCTCTTGGTGGGCGATACAAGACTTGAACTTGTGACATTCGCCTTGTAAGGGCGACGCTCTACCAACTGAGCTAATCGCCCAAGAAAACATATGCCTAATACTTAATGATAAGCACGAGGCATATTATACTTAAAAAATCTTAAGAGTTAACAGATTCTTTAAGTAATTTTCCTGCTTTAAAAGCAGGAACTTTAGAAGCGGCGATTTGAATCGCATCGCCTGTTTGTGGATTACGTCCAGTGCGTGCTGCGCGATCTCTAACTAGGAAGCTACCAAAACCTGTAATTGCAACACTATCACCAGCTGATAATGCTGAAGTAATTGCACCTGTTGTTGCATCTAATGCACGAGCTGCATCTGCTTTAGTTAAACCTGACGTCTCAGCAATTGCTGCTACTAAATCTGACTTATTCATTACTTATTCTCCTGTTTCGTAATTTGTATTTATTATTAAAACTGAATTAAGCTTTAATATAATTTCTGTGATTGAATTATCCATTAAAAGCTTGTCATGTCAACGTATTTTAAGAAAATATATAGAATACCTTACACATCATTCTTTTCTACTATTTTAAGTTGTTGAATTAACGGTAAAACTTGTGTTTTCCATATCTCAGGTGTGAGCTGCCCAATTCGTTTAAATCGTATAACACCATGCCTGTCTACAATAAATGTCTCTGGTGTAGCGTACACTCCAAGCTCTAATCCTAAGTTTCCTGATTGATCAAAAACAATCTTATCGTAAGGATTCCCAAACCGATCTAAAAACACCTGTCCTTCTGCGCGTGTATCTTTGTAATTAACGCCAAGCATTTGCACTAAATCAGTTCTTGCAATCTGCATGAGTGTTTGATGTTCTGCTCGGCATGTAACACACCATGAAGCCCATACATTCACTAAAGTGGTTCTACCCTTTAGCTGTGATTGCATGGAATATTTTTCCAAGGTATTAAAATCCTCAACTTCTAGATTCGGAAATGTTTTTCCAATTAAAGGGGAGGGTAGTATTTTTGTATCACGACCGAGACCATCATACAAAAACCAAGCTAAGATGACAAATATAGCCAAAGGTAGAAATTTACCCATGGTTACTGCTCAGCCTTTTTAAGTGCATCTGCCACCTCTGGCGGCATATAGTTTTCATCATGCTTAGCTAACACTTCTGTCGCCATAAACGTGCCATTTACTAAAGATCCAGTGGTAATAATACCCTGACCTTCTCTAAATAAATCTGGCAAGATGCCAGTATATTCAATGGTAAATTCATTAGCCTTATCTGTCACTTTAAAGGTAACTTTCATATCTTTACGCACCACACTACCTTTAGAAACTAAGCCACCTAAACGAAAACTTTTTCCAACTGGCGCCTTGCCTTCTGCCACTTCAGTTGGTGAATAAAAATAATTAGTATTGCTGCCTAATGCTTGAATTAACAAAGTAATCGCTAGTATTGCACCAGCTACTAATAAGGCTACTAGTGCCATTCTATTTTGTCGTTTGGTCATGTTATAAATTCCTTAAATATTTAGCACGTAATTGTTTGACAGTATTACGATGGATGCTTTTAGTTCTTAAAAAAAGAATGGCGATCATAGTAAAAGTTAGTCCATATGAAAACCAAATATAGCTGGCATATTTATCAAAGGTCAATACGGTGATTATATCCATTATTTATTATTCTCCATAATCAAGTTTTTTACCCAGGTTGAATTTTGCTCTCTAATCAATGTTTCGTCTCTCGCTCGCATTAAGACCAAAGCACCATACAAAAACTTAAAAGCAAAACTAATCAGCATCAATGAAATAAACATATCTATTTGCATTGAAACTTTATTTACACCAACTGAAGAGCCTTGATGTAGACTATTCCACCACTCCACTGAATAATAAATAATAGGAATATTAACCAAGCCCACAATCGCTAAAACGGCACTGGCTTTAGCTGCAGTTTTTGGATTATCAAAAGCATTATTAAGTGAAATGTAAGCTAAATATAAAAACAACAAAATGAGTTCAGAAGTCAGACGTGCATCCCACACCCACCAAGTACCCCACATAGGTTTACCCCAAACAGCACCAGTCACTAGTGCTAAAAAAGTAAATACTGCGCCAATTGGCGCTGATACAGTAGCCACCACATTAGCGAGCTTAATCTGCCAAATCAGACCAATAGCGCCTGCAATCGCCATCACCACATAAATCATTAAACTCATCCACGCTGCAGGCACATGTACATACATAATGCGTACACTATCGCCTTGTTGATAGTCTGCAGGTGAGACGATCAAAGCCCAATACAAGCCAAGCAAGGTTAAACCGATAAAAGGGTACATCAACCAAGGAATGATCTTTGCACTGGTTTGATAGAAAATTTTGGGTGAGGCAAATGCCTGGATCCATTTCCACATAATAATTTTATTTAAGAAAATTTTAAAATTATTTTAAGGATTTTTGAGCGACATTGTTACGTAAATAAGTGGGGAGTGGTAAATTGTCATCTGGCCACTTATTTTTTTGCAAATGGTTTAAAGCTAAATCAATCAAATTTTCTGCTTTTGGATAGAATTCAGCATGATATTGCTTGATACTTGATGATTCGGATAACGCTTGAGTGTAAGCACCCCAACCCGTGCCAACCCCTAAATAATCAACAGTTAACTGTGGCACCTCGCCTGGCTTGCAAATCATTTCTTTGCTAAACTCACCATTTTTATACACCGCCCAATACACCTCATTCATACGAGCATCCAGCGCAATAGCAACCTTATCAGATTGATATTTTTTACTCGCACCATATCCAACCACTTCAAGGGTTGAAAAGCCCAGTGTTGGAATATCAAAAGCTAGAGACATGCCCTGCACCACGCTGACACACATTCTAACACCTGTAAAAGCACCAGGCCCTTTGGTATAGGTAATCAGATCTAGATCTTCTACACGTAGTCCAGCCTCCTCTAATACTTCATCACACAACGGCAATACTAATCCAGAACTTTTAGCAACACCTTTCAAAAAACGAGATATTTTTTTTGACTGAGTATAAAGGCTAACTGAGCAAACCTCAGTGCAAGTATCAATGGCAAGAATATTTTTCATCAGCTTATTTTACAATCTTTTCGTACTTGTGATACAGACGCAAGACTAATTGCCTACGTTCGGCTAATCGTTGCGGATGTTTTATTGGATGATAATAACTTGGCCCTTTAACTAAGGCTACTAAAGTCGCCATCTCCTCTAGAGATAAATTTTCAACTTTCTTATTAAAATAAAATTGTGCGCCATTAATAAACCCATGAATCGCATGTTTGCCATTTTGCCCCAAATACACAGTATTCATATAATAATTAAGAATAAATCCTTTGTCAAAAGAAGCCTCTAGTAATAGCGCCATAATTATTTCTTTAATTTTACGGCTAAGCTGGCGTTCGCGCGTTAACAAAGCGTTTTTAACTATTTGTTGAGTAAGTGTACTTGCCCCACGTAGTGGCTTATCATGCAGCAAATAATCTCTAACAACACGTGCAATTTCTTTAAAATCCACGCCGGGATGCTTAAAAAATGACTGGTCTTCTGTCAGTAATAACATATTAACAATAGTGACAGGTTGTTGCTTGTAATCAAGAGTTTCAGGATTGTTTTTCTGGGAAAAATAATCAACAACTACAGAATTTAGATGAAATACATATAGGGGTGTCAACAAGATAATCAATACCAAAATATTTTTAAGTATATGACTGAAAGTCAATCTCTTCAACAAAGATAAGGCCATATTATTCATTAAGTTTATTTTAATCATAACTAACTTAATAAATATTCATAAATTAAATTAATAAAAAATTGCTATTAAAATTGAGAAAAAAATACAATTAGTATAAAATACGCAGTTCCCTTGCTTGATCACATGGTGTGGCAAGCTATTTTAATAACCATAAGGAGATAACAACTCATGAGACATTATGAGATTACACTTATTGTACACCCTGATCAGTCGACTCAGGTAAGCACAATGATGGATAACTACAAAGAAATCATCACAACTGGTGGTGGTCAGATTCACCGTGAAGAGGATTGGGGTCGTAAGCACTTAGCATACCCAATTAAAAAGATTTATAAAGCTCACTACTTGTCAATGAACATTGAATGTGATCAAGATACACTTGATAAGCTTAATTATAATTTCCGTTTTAACGATGCAATTCTTAGAAACTTAATCATTTCTGAAGATAAAGCAATTACTGAGCCTTCAATCATGATGAGCGCCAAGGATGACGAGAAAAAGGAGAGAAGATAATGGCTAAGCAACAAAAAAGAAAGCGTAGACCTCAAATTAAAATAAACTCTTTTTGCCGTTTTACTGCAGCAGGTGTTGAAAAGATTGACTATAAAGATGTTGACACTTTATTAAAGAACATTGATGAAAGTGGAAAGATCACACCATCAAGAATGACAGGTACTAGCGCTAAATTCCAGCGTCAGTTAACAACTGCCATTAAAAGAGCTAGATTCTTAGCTCTTATTCCTTACACTGATAAGCACAAGAAATAGGAGTACTAATCATGCAAGTAATTTTATTAGAAACAATTCAAAAACTAGGTTCGCTAGGCACTCTTGCGAATGTTAAAGCGGGTTATGCTCGTAATTTCCTAATCCCACAAGGAAAAGTTAAACCAGCAACAAAAGCTAACCTTGCTGAGTTTGAAACTTTAAAAGCTGGTCTAGAAGCTAAAGAGGCCGCTGCACTAAACGATGCAAAAGCTATCGAAGCTAAAATGACTGGTACTGTTTGCAAAATTATGGCAAATGCTGGTGAGGAAGGCAAACTATTCGGCTCTATTACAACTGCCGATATCACTGCAAGCCTTGCTGATGCTGGTTTTGAAGTTGAAAAACGTAACGTTAACATGTCTGAAGCGATTCGCTATACTGGTGAATACGACGTGACTGTAACGCTACATTCTTCGATTGCGGTAGCAATTCAGGTTGTTGTTGAGGCACAAGAAGAAGAGTAATAATTTAGCTTAAAATTAAGTTAAAATTAAGAACCCTCGCAAGAGGGTTTTTTATTTTTTAGGCAATCCTATGGACATTGAAAACGTAAAAATTCCACCTAATTCATTAGATTCAGAGCAGTCAGTTTTGGGCGGATTACTATTGCATAACGATGCCTGGGATCAAGTGGCCGACATCTTAACCGAAATTGACTTTTACAATGCCTCGCATCGCATTATCTTTCAAGCAATATCAACACTCCTGCATCATGATCAGCCAGCTGATATTTTAACGGTTAAAGAGCAAGTTAAAAAAACTGGCAATGAAGAAACCATTGGCGGTTTTGTTTACCTAGCTCAAATTGCTGAAAACACGCCGAGTATTTCCAATATTGAAGCTTATGCTAAACATGTACGCGAGCTTAGCGTTTATCGCCAACTTATCCTAGCTAGCCATGAAATTGCCGATACTGCATACAATCCTAAAGAGATGGAAGTTCAAGAATTGATCGATCTATCGGAAAAAAAGATTTTTGAAATAGCTGAGCAAGTAACCCGAAATAAGCAAGATGTTGTTAATGTAAAAGATATTATCAAAGATGTTGTTAATCGAGTGCATGAGATGCAAGAAGCTGATGGCATTACCGGTCTAGAAACCGGTTTTAGTGAATTAGATAAAATAACATCTGGACTGCAAAATGGAGAACTAATCATTGTTGCTGGGCGTCCTTCTATGGGTAAAACAGCCTTTTCAATGAATATTGTTGAGCATGTTGCCATTACTGCCAAAAACCCAAAGCCTGTTGCTGTATTTAGTTTAGAGATGCCTACAGAATCACTGGTGATGCGTATGATTACTTCATTTGGCCATATCAAGGGTGAAAATCTAAAAGACACCATGACTGAAACTGACTGGAATAGTTTTAATCATGCAGTATTGGCACTTGAAAAATCAACCGTCTTGATTGATGAAACACCCTCTATTACACCAACTGAAATTCGAGCAAAATGTCGCCGTCTTAAGCGTCAATACCCTGACTTATCTCTGATTATGGTAGATTATTTACAGTTGATGGTTGTGCATGGAAAAGGCGATAATCGAGTGCAAGAAATTTCTGAAATCTCACGCTCACTTAAAGCGCTAGCTAAAGAAATAAACGTACCTGTTATCGCCCTATCTCAACTAAATCGTGGCGTTGAATCTCGTCCCAAAGCGGGAAAAGGTCGTATGCCTCAAATGTCAGATTTGCGTGAATCTGGTGCGATTGAGCAAGATGCTGATATCATCGCGTTTATTTATCGTGACCAGCAATATCATGATGACTCTTACTCAAATCCAGAAGAAATTGGCAAGGCTGATTTACAAATTGCAAAACATAGAAATGGTTCTACGGGTAGGATTAAACTCGCCTTTATTGGTGAGTATGCACGTTTTGAAGATTTGGCTAACGAAGATCAATTTCAAGGTATGCCAGATGAGCAAATGGATGCCGCCTATATCAATAATATGGCCAATTTCGATCAAGAGCCCTTCTAGATTATTATGCACGCCGTAGCGTCTATTTCACAATCAGCTTTATCTCATAATTTATCCGTTGTACGTGAATATGCTCCTAATTCAAAATTGGTTGGCATGGTCAAAGCTAACGCTTATGGGCATCATCTGGACTTAATCAAACCTTTGATGCAAGCTGATATCCTTGCAGTTAGTGAGCTTAGTGAAGCTCGCCAACTGAGATTACTGAGTACCAGGCCAATTTTATTATTATCTGGTGTTTTTAACGATAATGAACTCCTTAGTGCGATTCAATTGAACTGCCACTTAGTGTTGCATGACTTGTCTCAGTTAAGTGTTATTACTAATACCAATCAATCTATTCATATTTGGCTGAAAGTTGATACTGGTATGCACCGACTTGGTCTTTCAGAACAAGATCTCAATACTTGCTTGCAAGAACTTAAAGATCATTCAAATATTCATGTTGAGTGTGTCATGAGTCACTACGCCTGCGCCGATGAAGAAAATCACCTTCAGAATACTCAACAACTGAACAGCTTTAACCAGCTAGCTATTGACGGCATTGCCCGATCAATGGCTAATTCTGCAGCAATTCTTAACTTACCTGAATCTCATTTTGAGTATGTCCGTCCCGGCATTATGCTTTATGGCGTCTCACCCTTTGCGGTGGCTGATAAAAGATTACAGCCAGTCATGGAGTTATCTGCGCCAATTATTAGCATTAAAACAATTAAAACCGGGGAAAGTGTTGGCTATGGGGCGACCTGGTGTGCTTCTGTAGATACCAAGATTGCCATTATTGGCATTGGCTATGGTGATGGTTATCCACGTCATGCCAAAAACAACACTCCTGTGCTGATTAACGATACGCTATGCCCACTTGCTGGTCGAGTTTCAATGGATTTGATTTGTGTTGATATTGGCACTCTGAATGTGTCTGTTGGTGACAAGGCTATTTTATGGGGGCATGACAAACTATCTATTGAAACCGTAGCCTCATATAGTGACACGATTGGCTATGAATTGCTAACGAGTGTCAGTAGTCGTGTTAATTTTATGACACATGATTAAATTGCTCCAAATCAGTGATTGTCATATTGATGACCAGGCCTTAGCCATGGGGGTTGACACACAAACTAATCTTGCAAAGGTTGTTAAAAAAATATCCAATCAAAAATTTGAAGCTTTATTAATAAGTGGAGATTTGTCAAATAGCGGTTCACTATATTCCTACAAACGATTAAAAGAAATTCTTTTGCCGATTCAACAACCAACTTATGTTTTCGGTGGCAATCATGATAATATCGATCAACTCACTAAAGAATTCAGTGACAATCTTTTTAATCATATTACACTGGGTAAATGGGGTCTGATCACTATAGATTCAGTTCAGCTGCACAAAACTAGTGGATTGGTTACCGAAGAAGCGCTAGAGACCCTCAACCAAACCCTTAAAAACTCTACCGCAGATTATATTATGGTTGCATTACACCATCCTATAGTGTCGATGAATAGCAGCTGGAATGACGAACTATCACTAGAAAACCCACAAGATTTATTTAGAATACTTAATAAGCATTCTAAAATACGTTGTGTCATATTTGGACATGCTCATGAGGCAGCTCACTTTTATCATGAAAAATTTGATATCATATCTTGTCCGTCAACCGCTCTGCAGTTTACTCAAGAAACTAGAATCGGCTTTAATGAATACCACCTTTACAATAACGGAAAGATAAACTGGACGACCCAATGGATCTAGAAGTGCAATACTTAAATAAACTTTATAATCTTCGTCTATCTAAGACGTATAGCGATGTCAGCGCATTATTTGAGTCGAATTACCAAAAAATACTTGAATTAATTCCTTTGTTAAAAGAAACGGCACACTCTAGTATTATTTATCACAAAACATTATCAGACTTGTACTTAATAGTTGAAGATCGATTCACCCACACAGGTGTGTTTACTTTGACGCACATTCTGAATGGCGAAGTCAAAAAGCCGGATATTAAATTTAAAGTTTATTTTGATGCGCAGCTTTTAGAGGTTCTCTCAGTATGTAACGAAACTACACTTAACTCTGAACATCCTTATATAGCACAATGTGATGATATGAATATACAATGGGAGTTAAATCTATTTATCGAAAGATGGCTAGATTATTGTTTGGATAAATATCAAGGAAAATCATGGCAGATGCTGTAGACCCAAAAGCAAAAGATAAGTTAGTCGTTGCAATATCATCAAGAGCCTTATTTGACTTGGATGAATCTCATCAAATTTTCAAGCAACAAGGTGTTGAAGCCTACGCTCAACATCAAGAACAAAATGAAGATGTAATACTTCCGCCTGGAGTCGGTTTTTCTTTGGTTAAAAAGCTGTTAGCACTCAACACCAAACAAAATCCCATTGATGTCATTTTATTATCTAGAAATAGCGCAGATACAGGTTTAAGAATTTTTAATTCTATCGAACACTACGGTCTAAACATTTCTCGAGCAGCCTTTACCCGTGGCGAAAGTACACATAACTTAGTAGGCGCTTTTGAAGCTGATTTGTTTTTGTCAAGTAATTATCAAGATGTTCAAAAAGCCTTAGAATCAGGTTTTGCGGCAGCCTCTATTGTTGGCGAAGGCGCTAAAGATTCACATGAAACTCAATTACGCATTGCCTTCGACGGGGATGCGGTTATTTTTTCTGATGAGGCTGAAAAGATCTATCAAGAAAAAGGCATTGATGCCTTTGAAGAAAATGAAAAAAACTCTGCCCATGTTGAGCTTAAGGCAGGACCTTTTAAATGCTTTTTAAAATCCCTACATAAAATTCAAGCCGCCTTCCCCGTTGAAAATAATCCAATTCGCACCGCCCTAGTAACAGCACGCTCAGCACCCTCACACAAGCGCGTTATTCATACTATGCGTGAATGGGGTATTCGGATTGATGAGTCATTTTTTTTAGGTGGTTTAGACAAAGGAGTGTTTTTAAAAGAATTTGATGCGGATATTTTCTTTGATGATCAGCATTCACACTGTGAATCAGCTTCACAATATGTACCTACAGGCCATGTTCCAAATGGGATAAGTAACACTTAATCATACCGCTGTTGTCTGCAGTGTTTTAAGCGGTAGTGTAAAATATTGATAAATTTCAAGATATTTAAACACATGAGTAAAAAAATCCAAGCTATTCGTGGCATGAATGATCTACTTCCAAAAGACTCTGATCTTTGGACACATGTAGAGCGCACCATTGCTGACTTATTTAGTGCGTATGGCTACAAAAATATTCGTACACCTGTGGTTGAAAAAACAGATACTTTTTGTCGCGCTATTGGTCAGGCAACTGACATTGTTGAAAAAGAAATGTACTCATGGACAGAATCCAATGGAGATTCTCTCAGTCTGCGTCCCGAAGGTACAGCTGGTTGCGTGCGCATGATGATTGAACACAACCTACCTAGAGAGGGTATTCAAAAAGTCTTTTATCAGGGAGCTATGTTTAGACATGAACGTCCTCAAAAAGGTCGATATCGCCAATTCCACCAAGTGGGTCTTGAGGTGTTTGGTGCGGCTGATGCAAAAATCGATGCAGAACTAATGATGATGACTCACAGTCTGTGGAAAAAATTAGGCCTAAAAAATATCACACTTGAAATTAACACATTAGGCTCTAGCGAGGCAAGAGCAAGTTATCGCAATATTTTAGTTGAATACTTTTCACAACATAAAGATGAGCTTGATGAAGATAGCCTTAGACGCTTAGAAACCAATCCTTTGCGAATCCTTGATAGTAAAAACAGGGAAATGCAATCACTTATCAATAATGCGCCAAAATTAATGGATCATTTAGATGATGAATCTGCAGAACATTTTGAACAATTTAAGTCTTACTTAGATTGTCTAGGTATTGATTTTGTCATCAATACACGTTTAGTACGTGGCCTTGATTATTACAATCGTACAGTGTTTGAATGGACCACAACAGATCTTGGCGCACAAGGAACTATTTGTGCTGGAGGACGATATGATGGATTGGTTGAGAAGATGGGTGGCAAACCAACGACAGCAGTAGGTCTTGCTATCGGTCTTGAGCGTCTCATCTTACTATTAGAAGAGCAAAATATAGAAATTTCAGACAATAAATTATCAATTTACATAGTGGCGCCAGGTGATGCAGTTCAACTTAAATCTATGCAAATAGCTAACAAGCTTCATGACACATTAAGCAACGTGATTATTTACAATGATATGACTATAGGTAGTTTTAAAAGTCAATTTAAAAAGGCTGACAAAGCCAATGCTGACTTTGCATTAATTCTTGGAGAAGAAGAATTAAACGACAACAAAATTAGTATTAAGCCGTTAAAATCTCAAGACGAGCAAAAAACACTAGATCTTGATGAGGCAATCAAATTTTTTAAGGATTACAGATGAAAAACTTTATTGAAGTTGGAAAAACTGAAGATGAACAAGCAGAGCAAATAAAAAAGTGGATCAAAGAGAACGGTCCTCAAATAATTGCAGGTATTGTGCTTGGTTTGGGTGGTATTTGGGGGTTAGATGCTTATAAAGTACATCAACATCAACAATCTATTGATGCTAGAGCTTTATATTTAAACTCTAATTTAAGCACCTTCGAACAACTTAATACAGAGCATACTGATAGTAGCTACCTACAAGAAGCCACATTATTGCAGGCAAAAACAGCGGTCAAAAACAAAAACTACGAGTTAGCCTTACAACAGCTAACTCCTCTAATTAATGATGAGAATATCATTATTGCCAACATTGCCATTATGAGAATGGCTAGCGTGCAATTGGAAATGGGTAATTTTAAAAAAGCACTTACTACATTAGATAGCAAAGTATCAGGTGAATTCAATGGTTTATACAATCAGTTGAGAGGTGATATTTACGTTGCTGATGGTCAAATTTCCAAGGCCCAAGAGCACTATAAATTAGCACTAACTCAAATCTCTAGAGACTCTGAGTTGCAAAGTCTGGTTAACATTAAACTTTCTGACTTAAATTAACAGACATAATATGGGCTTACCTACTATCTCACTCGTTGGACGCCCTAATGTTGGCAAGTCTACCTTATTCAATCGACTTAGCAATTCTCGTCAAGCACTGGTTTCAGACTTTGAAGGCTTAACACGTGATCGTCAATATGCAGAAGTTTTACTAGATGATGATAGCGAAACATTTGCCACCATTATTGATACTGGCGGCTTAACCAATGAAGACAATGTTGTAGATAGCGGCATTCAAGGACAGGTGCTAAGCGCTTTAGAAGAGTCTGATGTTATTTACTTTATTGTGAGCAGTCGAGATGGGGTAATTGGCCTTGATTTAGAAATTGCATCACAATTAAGACGCCTTAAAAAAGACATTATTCTTGTCTGTAATAAGGCAGAAGGTTTAGATGAAACAGCTGCGGCTGAATTTTATGAATTAGGCCTGGGTGAGCCAAGACTTATTTCAGCCGAGCATGGTCAAGGTCTTGCTGATTTAATTGAACACACATTACCTCTACTACCTCAGGTAGATCTTGAAGAAGAGGAAGATGAGGTTGAAGGTATTGCAGTTGCAGTGCTAGGCCGACCCAATGTTGGAAAATCAACATTAATTAACCGAATTTTAGGGGAAGAGCGTGTACTGGCAATTGATATGCCAGGCACAACACGTGATAGCATCTATATTCCATTTGAACGTGAAAATCAAAAATATACACTAATTGATACAGCGGGCATTCGTCGTAAACGCTCCACTCATGAGAAGATTGAGATTTTCTCTATTATTAAAGCGATTGACGCCTTAGACAGATCCCATGTCGTTATTTTAGTTTTAGATGCTCATGAAGG
>NZ_JAQWSS010000014.1 GCF_029243085.1 Candidatus Thioglobus sp.
TGATTAGAGATATGACCAGCCAGCTCCTGGATGTCATCACTTACCCCATCATTAATAATTTGGGCTAATGAGATCTGATGAAATAGAGAACTTAGATCTTTCAAAGCGTTAGTTAGATTTTCGCCACGATGAGCTAGATCTCTAATAAATTTAATCACCGCTTTTGCATCTTGATTAAATAAATGTTTGGCTAATGTAAGGATATCATCATGATGAACCAAACCAAGCATTGCTTTAATATCTTTACTGGTGACTGTGCCGTTTCCATATGAAATCGACTGATCAAGCAAGCTAAGTGCATCGCGCATTGAGCCATTGCCAAAATCAGCAATTTGATTAAGCGCAGATTCTTCGTAGCTCAAACTCTCAGTATCCATGATAAATTTTAGTTGGCCTAAGATCTCATCATGGGTTAATTGTTGCAGGGTAAATTGCAAACAACGAGATAAAACAGTGACTGGAAGCTTTTGCGGATCAGTCGTTGCCAGTAAGAATTTAACATGTTCTGGCGGCTCTTCAAGCGTTTTAAGTAGGGCGTTAAAACTACTTTTGGAGAGCATATGAACTTCGTCGATCAAATAAATCTTGTAGCGATTTTTAGTCGGCATGTATTGCGCATTTTCTAAAATATCACGCATATTGTCTACACCTGTATGCGACGCAGCATCCAGCTCGATTAGATCAACTGATTGACCTTTGTCAATTTCGACACAAGTTGCGCATTGGCCACAAGGCGTAGAGCTAACACCTGCTTCGCAATTGATAGATTTGGCAAAGATACGCGCAATGGTTGTCTTACCTACACCGCGTGTTCCAGTAAATAAAAAACCGTGGTGTAAGTTATTAGCGTCTAGTGCATTGACTAGAGTTTTTTTAGCATGAGTTTGCCCAACTAGTTCGCCAAACGTATGCGGGCGATATTTGCGTGCTAGGACTTGGTAATGGTCACTCATACTAAGAGAAATAATTTAAAAATGGCAGTACCCAGAATAACATCCAACACATGAAAAAATTACTACCGTTGCTTCCTTCCGGACCTGGCGGGGTTTGTAACCATTCATTGCAGGAGTACTCTAAGCACTACCAAAAATTATTTTACTTGAATTAACGCTTTAAGTTCTTAATAAAAATGAATGATATTTTAATTTTTCAAATTTAACAATCTGTTAAATTTTGAATCATTAATACAGCATGTAACTAAATCATGGGCACTTAAGAAAGCGGGTTAGCTGTTAAGAATTATGTGCTAGATCACGGCGCTCTGGCGTGCCAATATCTTGCCAAAGACCATCATAATACTCTGCACTGAGTGTGTTGTTAGCAATAGCATCTTTAAGCAATGGATAAAGTGCTAATTTATCTGGAGTTGATACATATGGCTTGAAAAAATCAGGATGATAGATCCCAATACCAGAGAATGTAAAATCGTTAGACTCATTGATTGACACTTGGTGATCATTTGTTAGAGAAAAATCACCCGTTGCATTATGTTCAGGATTATCTACCAATATCAAATGAGCAAGCGAATCAGCCGGTAGAGCGAGTTTGGATAAATCGTAATCACATAACACATCAGAATTAATGACAACAAACGGCTCTTTGCCCAATAGTGGCAGCGCTTTGATAATGCCACCAGCAGTATCTAGTGCACCGTCAAATTCATCACTATAGGTTACCCTAACACCCAGTCTTGATCCATTGCCAATATAGGTTTTGATTTGCCACCCTAAATAAGCAACATTTACAATAATATTTTTTAAATTAGCTTTTTTAAGTGCAAGGATTGAGTGTTCAATTAATGTTAAGCCTCTAACTTTTATAAGGGGCTTGGGTGTGGTTTTGGTGAGTGGCATCATACGCTCACCTCTGCCTGCGGCTAAAATCATGGATTTCATTGGTCTACCTTTGTTAAGTTAATAATGTCTTTTAAGTAAATAAAATTTGGATATTTGTCAGCTATTTGTAGGACGTATTTTTCAATTAATGGAATGTCTTGCAAATATTGATGCTTACCATCACGCATTGAAAGACGTTTGAAAATTCCTAAAATTTTCAAATGGCGCTGTAAGCCCATTAGGTCAAATTGCTTTTCAAATTCATTGAAGCTGATAGCGATTTTAGCCTGAGTATGATAGTAAGTTAGCAAGGTGTGTAATTCACCAGTTTCAAGCTCATAATAAGCATCTTTTAATAAAGAAACTAGATCATAACTATTAGAACCGACAACCGCATCTTGAAAATCAATAACTGAAAGTTTTTTATTAGTTATCATTAAATTTCTGCAATGATAGTCTCGATGAACAAAAACTTGCGGAGAGTTAAGAGAATTTTGCACCAATTCATTAAATAGTTGATGCAATTGATCAAGCAAAGGTTGTTCAATACTTTTCGGCAAATACCATTCCACAATAAGCTGCAATTCAGCTTTAAGTAGTGATTCATCATAATGATTAAGCGCTTGCTTGTGCCAATCTATGGTTTGTAATTTGATGAGCTCGTCAATTGCCATTTGATATAACTCAAGGGTATTTGTTTTGCCGAGCGCTTGCAGAAAAGTTGTAGAGCCTAGATCTTCAATAAGTAAAAAACCTTGCTGCAAATCTTGATCAATAATTTTAGGCGTATAAATACCGTTAAGCCTTAACAGTTTGGCAATTTTTACAAAAATCTCAGAGTTTTCCTTGTCTGGAGGTGCGTCCATGGCAATAAATGATAGATTGCTACGCTCAATGCGAAAATAACGACGGAAACTTGCGTCATCACTGGCTTTAGAGATGGTGAAATTAGCATCATCAAAAAAAATCTCCAACCAGTCTTCTAGCTGATCTAGTCGTAAGTCATGCATGCTTTAATGTTTGATAATGATTGTAGATTTCCAACCAATGCTCACCCACTTTACCGTGGTTAATTAATTGATCATCAACTTTGGTAATAGGCATGACTTCACGCGTAGAGCTGGAGATCCAAACCTCGTCAGCAGATAATAATTGAGTCAGGGTTGGTGCTACTTCTTGAATGGCTAGATTGCAATACTTGGCACTTTCTAGCACTAAATCACGGGTAATTCCAGAAAGGATGTTTGTGCCAGTAGGATGAGTGAATAATGTAGAATCTTTGACAATAAATACATTGGAAGTTGCACCCTCGGTAACAAGTTGATCACGGTGTAGAATTACTTCTTCAGCGTGGCAAGCTTTTGCTTGTTGCGAGTAAATTATATTGGCCAATAGAGAAGTGGACTTAATGTCGCACCTTTGCCAACGAAAGTCGGCCTGACTAATAGCACTAAAACCTGTTTCTAGTTCAGTTCTAGATTTGGGAGTGAGGGAGTTTGCCTCAACAAAGACAGACGGTATTAGTGCTTCAAAGCTATGCTTTCTGCTGACATCTGCACCACGAGTTATTTGTAAATAAAGCGCTTGATTTGCAGTTGAAGAAAAACTTAATAGGCGATTGAAGATATCAAGCCACTCGTTGTTTGAATAAGGGTTTTGAATTTGAATGGCGTCAAGGCTATTTTGCAAACGCTGAAGATGTTCGTATAGACGAAATATTTTTCCTGCATAAACTGGAATAACTTCATACACACCATCGCCAAATAAAAAACCTCTATCCATGACAGAAATAGAGGCTTTGTTTTTAGGAGTAAATTCGCCGTTAAGGTAGACCATTAAAGCCCAACTTTCTCCAACATGCGTGAGAAAAATCCTGCTTCTTCTGCATCTTCTAATGCGATTAAAGGAATTTTAGCAGTCGTTTTTCCTTCAAACTGGATTAAAAGACTACCCACTTTATCGCCTTTACTAATAGGTGCAGAAAGATTATCATCTAATTGAATGACTTGGTCAGATAACTTAAACTGACCACGAGCCAAAGTAAAGCTTTTTTCACCCGTAGTGCCAACTTTGAGCGTGTCTGTCGTGGCACTAGAAATAGGCACTTGTTTTTCAATATTTTTTAAATTTTTGGTTTCGAAAAAACGAAAACCATAGTCTAATATTTTTTGAGTTTGTGCAGTTCTAGCATCTACACTAGTTGAGCCTAATACAACTGAAACTAAACGCATGTCCATACGATTAGCGCTTGCAACAAGATTGTATCCTGCTTTTTTGGTGAAGCCAGTCTTTAAGCCATCAACCGTTTTATCACTCCATAGTAGTTTATTGCGATTAGGCTGTTTGATGCCATGGTAAGTGAAATATTTTTCTGCATACCATGGGTAGAATTGTGGAAAGTCATGAATGGTTGCTGCAGCTAAAATAGCCATATCAGCGGCTGTCGTGTATTGATCATTGTGTGGTAAGCCTGAAGCATTTTCAAAGCGAGAATTGATCATTTTTAGTTCACGCGCATATTCATTCATATAGGTGGCAAATGTACCTTCTGTACCAGCAATGTGTTCAGCTAGTGCGACAGAGGAGTCATTGCCTGATTGGATAATCATGCCCTTTAGTAGCGTTTCTAACTTGATGCTTTTACCTACTTCCACAAAACTTTTTGAGCCGCCGGTTTTCCAAGCTTTTTCACTAATACGAACTTCATCTTCAAGACTTGCACGCCCATCGTTGATCAATTGAAAAACCACATAAGCCGTCATCAGCTTGGTAAGACTAGCAGGTGCACGCTTCTCATGAGCGTTGTCACTTGCCAGTGTTTTTCCAGAATTGTAATCAAGTACCGTATAAGCGGCAGCATTGATATCAGGCGCTTTTGGGGTGATAAAAATTGCGGCTTGTGCATTAATTGAAAAGGCTGCAACTGATGCGACTAAGAGTTTTGATACGGATGAGAAATACATAGTGTTTGCGGGTTATTTTTGAGTGAATTGTTGCTTGATTTTTTCAGATAATAGTACAGCTGTCATTGCATATCTGTTGTCATGATTATAACGGGTTAGCACATAGAAATTCCAAAAAGTCAGCCAGGTTTCAAAATGATTATCTTGAGACAGTTTAATAAAGGCAAGTTTAGTTTTATTATTAATATCACTATCTATATTAAAACCTTTGTTGCGCCAATACAGAGCATTCTTTTTTGGCTTATTGGTACTTGATTTTGCGTAGTGTTTTTGATTGTCGGTTAAGATTATCGGACGAGTATAAGGACCAAAATCATGCCATTGGTGTTTGTCAAAATAATTAGCAATTGAGCCAATGGCATCTGCTGGACTAGTAAACAAGTTAACTTTTCCATCAGCATCAAAGTCTATTGCATAGTGTCGGTAAGAGCTAGAAATAAATTGAGCATAACCCATAGCGCCTGCATGAGAACCTTTAATAGCTAACGGCGCAAAGCCATTATCACGAGACATCAGCAAGAACTCTTCCAATTCTTTTTGGTAGAATTTTTTTCGGCGATGCTTACCAAAAGATAATCTTGCTAAAGTTTCAAGTGTGGGATGAGTGCCTTTGTTTTTTCCATAATTGGTCTCAATACCTAAAATTGCAACAATAATCTCTTGGGGAACGTTAAATTGCTTTTCGGCTTGTTTGAGTGTTTTTAGATTGTCTTTCCAAAATTGCACGCCATTATTGATACGAGTATCAGTTATAAACAAAGTGCGATATTTATCCCAAGACAAGGATTTTGGTTTTGACTTTATTTTGGTGGATTTGGCAGTTTTTTTAGCAACAACTAGAGATGTTTTTGAAAATATAAATTGTAATTCATGTTTATCAAAATGGTGCTTTTTAACCATTTTGTTAATGAAATTATGTGTAGCCTGAAAGTTTGTTGCTGGTAGGCTTTCGGCCATTACAACAGTAGGTAGGTATAGGAAGATAAATACAATTAAAGGCATTATTGTTGTAGATATCTTGGAGATTTGTGTTTGCGAATTGCCATAATAATGCCAAAACTAGCCATTAGGGTAATGAGCGATGAGCCACCATAGCTAATTAATGGAAGTGGAACGCCAACCACTGGCAACAAGCCTGATACCATACCGATATTAACAAAGATATAGGTGAAGAATGTTAAGGTGAGACTAGCACCTAATAATTTTGAAAAATTGTCTTCAGATTGAAAAGAAATAACAAACGCTCTATAAATAATTAGTCCGTAAAGTAAAAATAAAAACAACACTCCAAGAAAGCCTAATTCTTCAGCCACTACTGAAAAAATAAAGTCTGTTGCATGTTCTGGTAAAAAATTTAGTTGAGATTGTGATCCTTGTTCTAGACCTTTGCCAAATATGCCACCCGATCCAATTGCAATTTTGGATTGCAGAATATGATAACCTGACCCCAGTGGATCTGAGCTTGGATCTATCAAGGTCATAATGCGTTTTTTTTGATAGGCCATTAGTAAATAATTCCAAGCTATGTAACCGCCTGCAACTATTAATGAGCTAATAAGACTTAAATTTAGCCAAGTGTTTCTAAGAATTTGTATACGAATTCCCGAGAAAAACAAAACATAAACACCCGAAGCGCCAATTAATAGCGAAGTGCCTAAATCTGGTTGTCTAGCGATTAACAGAACAATGGTAGCAATAGAGACAATGGATAAAAAGATTGGAAGAGGTTTTGGCGGTAAAGTTTTATCACTAAGAATCGAGGCGATTGCTATAGGGACAATAACTTTCATAATTTCAGATGGCTGGAAGCGAATAAATCCGAGATCTAACCAGCGTTGTGCGCCACCGCTACTAGAGCCAAAAAATAAGACTAATGTTAATAAAAAAATACCAAATAACATTAAAAAAGGAGAAAATCGTCTTAACAAATAGGGTGGAATTTGAGCAATAATAAGCATAGCGCTAATTGCTAGTGCAAAGTGAAAAATTTGCTTATAAAGAGTGGATATTGAGCCTGCTGATGCAGAATATAGAACCACAAGACCAAAACCACTTAACGCCATAATTAAAAGGAATAATGGCGTATCCATTTTGAAATAACGCCAAAAATGACGAATCTGCTCAATACTAAAGAAATTCATAGTAACAATAGAGCAACATTCCTAACATCTGATAATAACAGGTTGAAGCTTCGACAAGCTGATTCGCTATTCATGCTTTCGGTATTAACCCCCATTTGCTGGATATCAACTTGCTGCTTGCCTGTAAGGAATCTTGGTAATTTTCCTGTACCAATAATCAAAATATCAACATCATCTTGACTGGTTAATGGAAATAGCGCGGCTTTGTTGATATCAGCTATATTGGTAATTTCTACTTCCGTTGAAAAACTTTTAGAAATAAAACAAGGTGTTTTAAGTTGAATATTGTTTAATTGCACAAGACTATTTTCTATAGAAATAATGCTGTTTTGATTGTTGTCTTGTTGGTTAAATTCCACTTAAAGAGTAAGGTTTGTTTGCTGATTATTGAGTCATTATAACCACAGTCTGCGTGTAAAATTATTGTCTTTTTATATTTGAGAAATATTGTGAGCGATTCAAACTCTACTGACATTTATAATGCAGATTTATCTAGTGGTATTACTGCTTTTGACACCAAAAATTTCACCATGGCTTATCAATTATTAGCACCACTTGCAGCCCAGGGTAATGCAGAAAGTCAATGGCGCCTTGGAATGATGCAAATGAACGGTCTGGGTATGGTGGAAAACCAACCTTTAGGTTTTGAGAATTTCATCCTAGCAGCTAAGCAGGACCATGTGTTTGCCCATCATATGATTGGTGTTGCTTACATGACTGGTGAAGGGGTTGAAAAAGATATTGATAAGGCTATTGAGTGGTTCGAAAAGGCTGCTGAATTTGGCATCCCTGGACCTATGTATACACTTGGTATGCTATATGAAGATGGCAAGGAAGTTGAGAAAGATCTTGAAAAAGCACAAGTTTGGTATAACAAAGCAGAACAATTAAACCAGTGATGAAGTCAAGATTTGCCCCTTCGCCAACAGGATATCTACACATAGGTGGCGCCAGAACGGCGTTATTTGCTTGGGCCTGGGCTAGGAAACAACAGGGGCAGTTTGTATTACGAATTGAGGACACTGATCGTGAACGCTCAACTCAGGCTTCAGTTGATGCAATTTTGGATGGTATGAATTGGTTAGGCCTGGCACACGATGAAGGTCCTTTTTACCAAACAGATCGTTTTGATCGTTACAAAGAGATTATTCAGCAGCTACTTAACGAAGATAAAGCTTATTATTGCGAATGTTCAAAAGAGCGTTTGCAAATTTTGCGCGATGAATTAACCGAAAAGGGCGAGAAGGCAAAATATGATGGCTGTTGTCGAGATAAAAATCTGAGTTCGGGCGTGGTACGTTTTAAAAACCCTTTAGAGGGTGTTGTGGCATTTAACGATGCAGTCAAAGGTAAAATTTCAATTGCCAATAAGGAATTGGATGATTTGATTATTGCTCGCACTGATGGCACCCCAACATACAATTTAACCGTTGTAGTTGATGATTATGATATGGAAATTGATACCGTTATACGCGGTGATGATCATATCAATAACACACCTAGGCAAATCAACCTGTATCAAGCATTAAATTGGCGTCTGCCAGAGTTTGCCCATTTACCAATGATTCTAGGTAGCGATGGCGCACGACTTTCAAAGCGTCATGGTGCGGTTAGTGTTATGGCTTATCGAGATGAAGGCTTTTTGCCAGAGGCGTTATTAAATTATTTAGTGCGATTAGGCTGGTCACATGGTGATCAAGAAATTTTCACGTTGGCAGAAATTGTAGAGTTGTTTGAGCTAAAAAATATCAATAAAGCGCCTGCAAGCTTTAATCAAGAAAAATTAATCTGGCTAAATCAAGAATATATTAAATCAGCTGATGTTGAGCATCTAATAAAAAATTTAGCATGGCATCTGGATCATCAGCAGATTGACACATCAACAGGTCCAGCGCTTGAATTAGTGGTTGAGCATCTACAGGAGCGTTCAAAGACTTTAGTTGAAATGGCTGAAGGCATGAAAATGTTCTATCAAGATTTTGATGAATTTAATGAAAAATTGGCAAAAAAACAGTTTAAAGACAGTCAATCAATTCAGTTGTTAATGACAAAGCTGAATTCATTGGATGATTGGGTTGCCAGCAATATTAAAGACCAGATAAAACAGGTGTGTGAAGAGCTTGACATTGGCTTTGGAAAAATAGGCCAGCCATTCCGTCTGGCACTTAGCGGTAATGGCAATGCTGGAAATATAGATATTGTTGCGCAATTAGTAGGTAAAGATCGAACTTTAGCAAGACTACAAATGGCGCTTGATTATATTTCTCAACGCAGTGACTAATCAGTTATCATCTATGTATGCAATTAGATGATTATAAAACTCAATATCAAGACTTACAAAACTCCTTACAAGCTGGATTTTTAAATTCTACTAGTGCTGTAGAGGGTTTTGTATTGGCTAGAGCCAATGGCGTTGATGAATTATTAAGAGATATTTGGCAAAGCTTTAATATGCCCACTCAACTTTCATTAGTGGCTGTAGGTGGTTATGGTCGTAGTGAGTTGCATTTATACTCTGATATTGATCTATTAATTCTTATTCCAAACGGTTCGCATCAAACATACCAGCAAGAGATTTCTCAATTTTTAACGTTCTTGTGGGATGTTGGTCTTGAAGTAGGGCATGCAACCAGAGATATTAAGGATTGTGCTCGAGTGATTGATGATTTGAGTATCGTTACCAATATGTTGGAATCCCGGCTTATTATTGGCCAGAGTGATATTTTTGAGCAAATGAAGCGAGTAATTAAGTCAAGCGCCTGGTCTTCTCAATCATTTTTAGTTGAAAAACAAAAAGAACAAAACAATAGGCATGAAAATTTTTCCAATACTGCCTACAATCTAGAGCCTAATATCAAAGAAAGTCCAGGTGGTTTACGAGATATTCAAACTGTTGCTTGGGTTGCTAAATGGTATTTTGATGTAGAGTCATTATTTGATTTGGTGAAATCTAAGTATCTAAGCCCTGATGAATATGAGCTATTAAGACAATCGCAATTATTTTTATGGCGAGTGAGATTTGCATTGCATGTTATTGCTTCTCGACGAGAAGATCGTCTGGCTTACCAGTATCAGAAGCAAGTGGCAGATATGCTAGGCTATGCAGATGGCGATTCCATGGCAGTCGAAAGTTTTATGAAAGATTATTATCGTACAGTGACTAAAGTATCTCGCCTCAATGATATTTTGCTGCAATTGTTAGAAGATAAAGTACTGAACACGCAGATACTCAATAGTCGATTTAAAATTTCACATGGCTATATTCATGCCAGTCATGACCAGGTCTTTATACAAAGCCCTTCAGCCTTTATTGAAATTTTTTTGCTAATTACAAAGCATAGTTATGTAAGCGGTATTAGCGCCGGAACATTAAGGCAAATGCAAGACAATCTTGATTTAATTGATCAGAACTATCATAAAAAACGCAATAACAATCGTTTGTTTATTGAATTGCTACAGCAAAATCAAGGTGTTAACAAGGCGTTAAAATTAATGAATAGATACGGTATTCTTGAACACTATATCCCTGCATTTGGCAAAATTACCGGTCTAATGCAGTACGATCTGTTCCATACCTTTACCGTTGATCAGCATACATTATTCGTTATTAGAAATTTAAGGCGTTTCTTTGTTAGTGAATTTGCACATGAATTTAGTTTGTGTAGCGAAGTATCAAATAAGATTAAAAAACCAGAATTATTGTTACTTGCTGGTTTGTTCCATGATATTGCCAAAGGCAGAGGTGGGGATCATGCCAAACTTGGGATGGATGATGCTCAGGAGTTTTGTAAGAGTCATCAGATTAATGTGACTGATACTAGCATAGTGGTTGGATTGGTTGAAAAGCATTTGCTTATGTCAAATGTAGCTCAAAAACAAGATATTGATGATCCTGAGATTATTAGAAGTTTTTGTAATGAAGTGGTCTCGGTAGAATTTTTAGAGTATCTATATTTATTAACTGTTGCAGACATACGAGCAACAAAAGATGATCTGTGGAATGATTGGAAAGATTCGTTGTTAAGAAAACTATTCAATCAGTCTAAGCAGTATTTAGAAAGTGAAGTTAGCGTATTGTTAAGTAGTAGCGAAAGGGTTGAGAAAAATAAACACGAAGTAATTAAAGCGGTTGTTACACAAGGGTTTGATATGGAATTTGTAAATTCTGTATTGGACAACCTTCCCAAAGACTACTACTTGCGCTATGAATTAGATGATGTTTTATGGCATTTATCTTTGCAAATGAATAAAGGTTCTGATGAAGTAATTGTGAGTACCAAGCTTTCTGAGAGTAATGTTATTGATATTTTTGTTCTGTGCAAAGATTCCAAAGGCTTATTTTTTAATTTAGTGAGTGTTGTTGAACGATTAGGATTAGATATTGTTGACGCAAAGATTTTAACTACTAAAGATCAAAAAGCATACAATACAATTAGTATCTTGCAAGATAAGCGTCTTAGTGGTCTCAGTCTTCATCAATTAATTAAAGAGGCATTAAACACTCCTGAAGTTGATGTTGCCAGGCCTCAGCAGCATTTTTCACATCAATATTTTGAAAACAAGACCCATATCAAAATAGGTGAGAATGAGGAATGGCGCTTAACTCAGTTGGAAATCGATACGCTAGATAGGGTAGGGGTTCTTTCAAATATTGCTTATGTATTTTATGAACTTGATATATCGCTCATTAATGCTAGAATTTCAACCATGGGCGAACGAGTAGAAGATGTGTTTTTTATTAATAACATGCATGGAGATCCGTTGAACGAAGCTCAGAAAATAGCTCTAGAGAGAGCTTTAATAGAAAGATTGTAATAACTTTTAAATCAGTTTGAATAGTGATATAATCTCAATCTTACAGCAGTTCTGCTGTTTCTTTTCATTTCAGAATATTTAAAAAAACCTATGAACGATAAAATTTTAGCAGTTACAGATGATAGTTTCGAAACGGACGTTATTAATTCTTCACAAACCGTATTAGTTGACTTTTGGGCAGAGTGGTGTGGACCATGTAAAGCATTAGCACCCGTGTTAGATGAAATTGCTGATGAATACGATGGTAGAGTTGTTATTGCCAAAGTGAATGTTGATGAAAATGATCAGACGCCACCTAAATATGGTATTCGCGGCATTCCAACCATGCTTTTGTTTAAAGATGGGGCGGTTGCTGGTACTAAAGTAGGTGCTTTGTCTAAAGCAGAGTTAAGCGCATTTATTGATACAAATATTTAATTAACCTTTATCAAGTGTACGATCAGAGGCGCTTGATATACTCACAATCATTTGCAAAAAAATTGCAATAATCATTTGACAAGTTCTTGTCAAAAATCATAATGGACATTTCATGAAATTATCAGAGTTAAAAAAATCATCCCCAGAGGAATTATTAGAACTGGCACAATCTTTAGGTGCTGAAAATATTTCTCGAGCAAAGAAGCAAACACTTATTTTTATTATTTTAAAGGCTAAAGCAGCTAACAAAGAAGAAGTTGTTGGCGATGGTGTCCTAGATGTATTGCAAGATGGTTATGGATTTTTAAGATCAAGTGATGACTCGTATACATCTGGTGCTGATGATATCTATATCTCTCCAAATCAAATAAAACGGTTTAATTTATCAACGGGTGATTTAGTTGCAGGAAAAATCCGTGCACCTAAAAAAGGTGAAAAATATTTTGCTTTAATTCAAGTATCTGAGGTAAATGGTGAAAATCCTGAAAATGTTAGAAATAGAGTGCCATTTGCATCATTAACTCCAATTCACCCGAATGAACGTTTAGATCTTGAAATTGGTAATGGCGGTACTGAAGATATTACCGCAAGAGTCATTGATTTGGTCGCACCATTTGGTAAAGGTCAAAGAGGGTTGCTTGTTGCACCGCCAAAAGCTGGTAAAACTATGATTATGCAGAATATTGCATCATCAATTTCTCGTAATAATCCTGAATGTGAACTGATTGTTTTATTGATTGATGAGCGCCCTGAAGAAGTAACAGAAATGGCCAGAACGGTTCGTGGAGAAGTTATTGCTTCGACTTTTGATGAACCGGCAAAGCGCCATGTACAAGTGGCTGAAATGGTTATTCAAAAAGCTAAAAGACGCGCAGAACAAGGTAAAGATGTGATTATTTTGTTAGACTCTATTACTCGTCTTGCTAGAGCTTACAATACTGTTGCACCATCATCAGGCAAGGTGTTAACTGGTG
>NZ_JAQWSS010000016.1 GCF_029243085.1 Candidatus Thioglobus sp.
CAACCCATCGTTACCACCCTTCAATTCAATCAAAATCAAATACTTTCGCTTAGGGCTGTGTTCAAGAGAAAACGCCTTGGTAGTGCCTAATAGTGGAACAGCTGACAATAGCTTTAAAAAATCTCTACGTTGCATACCACACCCCTATTTAAAATTAAAACGATGATCTAACAAGACAGACTTTATTCTTTTATGAAGACGCTTATTTGGATTGTTTTCAATAGAGCTGCCAATAGCAAAATATTGGTATTTTTCACTCTCAGCCCTGTTGACTGCTTTTTCTAAAGCACTCGGATTTTGACCTGCTTTTTTGTAAAAACTAACCACTTTCTTAATATATTTTCCTAATAGAGCTTGTCTGGCAATAATCAAATCTGAATTTATCCATCTTCTACCACCTAGCCAGCCATTAACATCAGGCGGTTCAAATAATTTTTGTCCAGATTGTTGCATTTTAGCCGGCAAACTTAATAAATCTGAGGATGGAAAATCAATGATAATTTTAGAGCTAGAAATTAAATCAAAGGGTGATTTGATCATATTATTACGATTGTTTTCACTCCAAAATTCGGTTGAGCTTAATATTTCTGAAACTAAAGTCTTGATGTCGTAATCTGATTCGTAAAACAATCTAGACAATTGCTTTAATTTATCGACACTTGGATCTTGAGATACAAACTCCTTCCATAGTTTCAATGCAATAAATTTTGATGTGTTTGGATGATCTAAGATCAACTCTATGGCTTTATCCATGCCAATAGTTCCTGTATGGCCAAATAGCGTGATAAATGAGTTATCTTTTCTCCTGTAATTAACTTTGGTTTTTTTCGTATTGTAATCGTCATAAATGCCGCTTAATGCTTTAGCTAGATTCTTAATATCTTGTTCAGAATAATGATCACCCTCACCCATGGTGTAGAGTTCAAGCAACTCTCTGGCTAAATTTTCATTAGGTTTTTTGGCAGTATTTTTAGTGTTATCCAAAAATTGATGAATGGTTGGGTTATGCATTACATCTTTAAGCATTGTTTTAAAACTGCCTAAGGCATTTTTTCTAAATATTTGACTTTGCTCAACCATATATGGCACAAGAACCTTCCCTGGCTGGGCAGCAAAGTGGCCATGCCAAAACACCACCATTTTTTCTTGGAGCGCATTATCTGAGCTTAAGATCTCTCTATGCCACCATTCGATCATCTTTTTTCTGTCTGATTTCTTAAGTGACCTTTTTATCTTGCGCCTGTCTTTAAAAGGAATGCTTTTATTCTTCGTTTTGAGATATAAGTCATCATCAAATTCTAGCAAGGTGGTTACAGGTGCAGTATATGCACCAGAGTCCAGCATTAACGCCACAGCCTCATCCCTGGAATAATCAGAGTAATCATTCAATATAAACTCAGAATTAGAGAACCCAGTTCTTGACCACAAATGCCTTGCATCTTCGATAACTAAAGCGTGCGTGAAAGTAGGAATAAAAAAAATAAATATGTATGATATAAATATTTTCATATGAATAATTCTACTTTAAAACAGGATTATTATATATTTAATAAAAAAATATTTTAAGATGGTAGTCACGGTCAGATTTGAACTGACGACTTCCAGCATGTCATGCTGGCACTCTAA